>JAMCVO010000644.1 GCA_023475715.1 Actinomycetota bacterium | reverse complement strand
CATAAAAAATTACAAATTTCCTGACCCTTTTGCTTCCGGCAGATTTATAGAAATCGAAAAGAACATAGATAATGATAAGTATACCCTCTTCTGGATACCTTTAACTCTATTTGAAAGACTTTATATGCTTCATGGTTTTGATAAGACATTAATGGATTTATATCTGGATCAGGCAAATGTAGTAAAACTTCTGGATATAATCCTTGATTTTAATTTAAAGATAATAAAACAAATTGGAGACAGCAAGTTAAAGATTGATGGGATAGGAATAACAGATGACTGGGGAACAGGACAGTCAACATTTATATCAGTAGATCTCTGGAGAAAAATATTTAAAGATAAATACAGACAAATTATATATCTTGCTCATAAATATGGGTTTCATGTCTGGATGCATTCAGATGGAAAAATTAATGAGTTTATCCCGGAATTTATTGATATAGGACTTGATGCTGTAAATTTGTCAAGTCCCAAGACTGTTGGAATTAAAGAAATAGGAGAAAGATTCAACGGGAAAATCTGCTTTTTTACAGGTGTTGATAATCAATCCACACTTCTTTCTGGCAGCAAAAAAGAAATTGAAGACGAAGCTGAGTTTATAATAAAAAGCTGGGGGAGTAAAAAAGGCGGGATTATTGTTTATTTTGATGATGACAATTGGGAGGCTATGGGTGTGGATAAAGGAAGGAAAACCATGGTTTTTAATGTTTTCAGAAAATTATCTGAATATTATATTTTCGAAAAAGATACACACTAACAAGGGAGTAGTCTTTTATTAATTACAAAAAAAATCATAAAGGGGGTGAGATTATAAAAAAGAAATTTGCTTGAAGATATTTGTAATCAAAATAAAAAAATTACAAAGGGAGGTTCATGAATGAAAAAATCATTATTATGGATAATGGTAGTCCTGATAAGTTTGACACTTATGTCAGCTTTTACAATTTCAGGATGTAAAAAAGGAACTGCTGCAGAAACAACTGCTGCGGAAACAACTACAGTAGAAACGACTTCAGTTGAGACTACAGCTGCTGAAACCACAACAGCTGTAGAAACTACAGTAAGCACAGCTACAGGAAACTTTAGTATTGCTGCGTTTGAAGGTGGTTATGGTGTCGAGTGGATAAAGGAGGCTATAAAAGTATTCAGTGCAAAGTATCCTAAGGTTACGGTTGATTTCACAGCTGATCCAAAAATACATGAAAAACTGCAGCCGATGTTTGTTGCAGGAACTCCGCCAGATGTTGTTTGTTTACCTACATTTTTCTTTGATCTATGGGGGGCAATTTTTGAAAATCAAATATTGCCATTAGAAAATTATCTAAATTCTAATGCTATAGATAAAGAAGTAAAATGGATTGATACCCTTGATAAGAACACTTTTATGGCAGCAACTTCTGATGGTCATATATGGTATTTGCCTCAGTTCATTAATGCAATGGGATGGTGGTATAATAAAACTGTTTGGGATAAAAATGGCTGGGTTCCACCAAAAACCTGGGATGAAGCATATAAACTTTTTGACGCTATGAAAAAAGCAGGAGTAGCTCCTATTGCTAACCAAGGCATATACCCGCTCTATATAAGATTCACTTATCTTCCAACATTTATTGCACGATTGGCAGGACCTAAAAAACTTGAAGCATGCTGGAATTTAGCACCAAATTCATGGACTGATCCTGAGGTAGTGAAGGCATTTGCTTTCATTAAAGATCTATCTGATAAATATTTTCAGGAAGGAAATCTTGGTATGAATCATCTCCAATCACAAGCTGAAGTAATGGTTGGTAAAGCAGGAATGATTTCAGTAGGAGATTGGTTCCCCAAAGAAGAAGAGCAAGTTTGGCCAGAAGGTGCTGAAATAAGGGCAACAGATTATCCATCCTTTGATGGCAGCCCTTATCCTCAAAATGTGCATGTATCGGATCATAATACCGGTGCTATGTGGGTTATACCAGCTAAAAGCAAGCAAGTGGATCTAGCAGTTGATTTTTTAAAAATTTTATATTCAGAACAAATACAGAAATTTACTGTCGAAAACACTGGCTCCATTACGGTGTATAATGGGTCTAAGGATTGGATGCCGGATAACAAATTTGGCAGAGCTGTCAAGAGTGCCTTTGAATATTATGAAGGTGATGCATATGTTATACCACAGCAGGAAACATTGGATATGTGGTATCCTCAAGTTAAGCAAGTAATTGATGACAATATTTTGAAAATGTTTAATGGCAAATCAACTCCGGAAGAAGTTTGTGCAGCAATTCAGAAAGCATGTGATGACTACAGGGCTGATTCCAAAAACTTTGTTCATGCTTTCAGCCTTGGTCTTAAATAAAAAATTTGACTTGATAGATGCAAAATGAGGCTTTCTGTAATAAAAAATAAAAATAGAAAACCATTTAGGGGGCTGGGAAGATCTTCTCTTTCCTATAGGATGGCGGCTATCTTCTTAGCCCCCGCTGCAATAATATATTTTATATTTGTTCTTTTGCCTCTTACAAAAGTTTTTAAACTTTCATTTTATGACTGGAGAGGTTTATCAACAGGGTCTGAAAAATTCATCGGGATTAAAAATTTCATAGAGCTGTTTCATGATAATATATTCTGGAAAGCTTTATTTAACAATTTCTCATTGTTTATATTTGTAATAACCTTATCTGTTATTATCGCCCTATTTTTTGCCTACATGCTGTCAATTAGGATAAAAGCAACAGGATTTTATAAAGCCACATGGCTCTTTCCAAATATGCTGGGAGATATAGTTGTGGTAACAATATGGCTTTTTATCTATCATCCCACAATGGGAATGCTAAACTTCTTTTTAGATAAAATAGGAATTAATGTTGGCAGTATAGCCTGGCTTGGAAATTCAAGCACCGCTTTAATTGCAGTAGCTTTACCCATGATTTGGAAATATATGGGTCTGTATATAATTTTGTTTTTAGCAGCAATTCAGGAAATACCAGAATCTTATCTAGAGGCTGCTAAAATAGATGGTGCATCCAAAAAACAGGAATTTTTTAGTGTAATTCTACCACTTATAAAACCTACGATAGCAGTAGCAGTGGTATTTATGATGTTTAATAGCTTTAGCGTAATTTTTACATATATAAAATTTTTAACAGATGGAGGCCCTTATAGATCAACAGAGGTGTTGCCAACATATATATATGAGGTTGGTTTTGACCTGCATCGTTTTGGATATGGATCAGCTATAAGCGTTATAACTTTTATTTTTATTTCTATCATTGCAGTATTTGTTGTAAGGCTGCTTATGAAACAATTAATTCATGGAGAAAAAGGTTTTTAAAATATATTATGAGACAATCAGCGGGTAAATTAGTTCAAAAGTTTAAATACATTACATTTAATATTCCTGTGCAGCTATTATGTATCATTTACAGCCTTATTGTTCTGATTCCGGTTACCTGGGCGGTTGTATCATCTTTGCGCTCAAGCATTGATTTTTTTGTGAATCCCTTTGGACTGCCTTCAAAATTCTTATTCCAGAATTTTATTAAAGCTTGGAATGAAGGCAATGTTGGTGTTTATTTTAGAAATAGTACTTTCATAACAGTTATTTCAGTATTTTTAATAATTTTTGCCTCATCCTTTGCAGCTTACGCTCTGAGCAGGTTAAAATTTGTTGGAAGAATTCCAATTTTAACTATTTTTATAAGTGGATTTTTTATTTCGCCAGCACTGTTGATACTTCCTTTATTTCTCCTGCTTCAGCAGTTGCATATTCTGGGTTCATATGTTGGTCTTGTTTTAGTCTATATTGCATATTCTTTACCATTTACTATTTTTGTTCTTGTTCCATTTTTTAATGTTATTCCCCAGGAACTGGAGGAAGCTGCATTTTTAGATGGGGCATCGCACTTCAAGGTGTTTTTTAAGGTTGTGTTGCCACTGGCAAGTCCAGGAATAATTCTGGCAACAATATTTAATGTTTTTGGCATATGGAATGAATTTATTCTTGCATATGTATTGATAAGCGATGAGAAATTAAAGACACTTCCGGTTGGGCTTGCCAATATACTAGTAAAGCAACACTATACTGCAGATTATGGAGTAGTTTTTGCTGCCATAGCAATAGCAATTGCACCAATAACTATTATATATATTATTTTTCAGCGTAAGTTAACGGGAAAACTTTTATCAGGTGCATTAAAGGAATAAAATACATGGCTACATTAACTTATTATGAGATATGAAAGCTTTATATTAAGAAAATAACGGGATTGTCAAATAAATCAGGTTTAGGATTTGAAATGAATAGAAAAACTTTAATTTTGGATTCAATAAAACATAAACCGGTCAATAGAATTCCATTAATGTATAGAGGAGATTCATCCATAAATAAAAGCCTTATTAAATATTTTGGGCTTGAAAATATAGAAGATGATTGGGAAAAATTAATAGCAGAATTAGGAGCAGATAATTTCTCAGATGGTGAAACTCTTGGTGCTTTTACTACATATTTCCCAAAATATATTGGTCCGGATTTCAATACAATATTTGAACCATGTTATTTCAATATATGGGGGATAAAGCCAGTAGAAATCTATTCAGGCGGAGCAAGAGATATTGTCTTTTCAAAAAATCCACCTCTCTATAATAGTGACAGTGTAAATGATTTAAATAACTACAGATATCCCAAGACAGAATGGTTTGATTTCAAAACCTACAAAATTAATTCTGAAGCGGTTGAATATAGGAGTGCTGACGAACAAAGAGAAATTCCTGTAACTGAATTTAAAAAATCTGAGGCATATTTTTTATGCACAAACTGCAACAACTATATCTTCATGATATCAACATATATGAGGGGCATTGATAAGATGCTCATGAATCTTGTTTCAGATAAAAAATATGCAGAAATACTAATAGGGTACATAGGAGAATTCTGCCTGGAGTTTTGTAAAAAGAATTTGGAGGCCATTGGTAGATATCTAGATTTATATGGAATATGGGATGATTTTGCCATGCAGGACAGCTTAATGATTTCTCCAAAGATTTGGAGAACTTTCTATAAGCCCTGGTATAAGGAAATAATTGAAGAAGCAAAAAAATATGATTTACTTGTTTGCTTCCATGTTTGCGGCAATTGTACAGATATAATTCCGGATTTAATAGAAATGGGTGTAGATATTTTAGATCCGGTTCAAGTGTCTGCTAAAAACATGGAACTTAGTAATTTAAAGAAGTTATTTGGGAAAGATATCTGTTTTCATGGTGGCTTTGATGTACAGAAGTTTTTGCCATTTACAAATCCTGAAGAAGTCAAGAAGGAGGTAAAAAGGATAAAAGAGCTTTTTAATGGAGACGGGGGAATAATTCTTGGCCCTTCACATTACATAACTGCTGATACTCCGATAGAGAATATACTGGCAATCTATGAGTAGATAAAAATTAAGTATAAAGGTTTAACAAATATTGTTTAAGGGTAAAAGATGAAAGAAAAAATTATCAAATATATAGATAATAATAAAAAATGGCTGTTTGAGACGCTTTTGGAAATAATCTCAAAAGATACGATAAACAGGTTAAAAAGTGGTAATGAAAATAACGGCCAAGATTTGGTAGAAAATATCTTTAAAGAGATGAATCTTAAAATAGACAGATTCTCACCGGATGAGGTTAAAGGCTTAAAAGAGCACCCAGCATATCTTGCAGGCAGGAATTATTCAAACAGGGAAAATGTTGTAGGTTATATCGGCAACAGCAATAAAAAAACAATAATTTTTAGCAGTCATATAGATACCGTACCAACAGAAGATTTAAAGTGGACAAAGTGCAGCCCTTTTTCTCCTAAAATTGTTGATAATAAGATTTACGGGATTGGTTCTCTTGACATGAAGGGAGGGCTTGCAGCATCAATTTTTGCTTTAAAAACAATCATAGACCTTGGGATAAATATTGAAGGAAGAGTAATTTTAGAAAGTATTGTGGATGAAGAATTTGGCGGTGCCAATGGAACTCTGGCTTGTATTGTTCGTGGTTACGAAGGTGATTTTGCTATAATACCAGAGCCAACCGGAATGAGTATCTGTCCCGTATGTATAAGTCAAAAACTATTCAGTATCGAAATAAGGGGCAAAATGGGTGTAAAAATGGATAGCAGTTCTAATACAGATGAGCCCGATAATCCCATTTTTTTGGCAAACAAATTAATAAGTGCATTATTGGAGTATGAGAATCATTTAAACTCATTAAAACACAATCATATATTTTATAAAGATCAGGGAAAACCTATTTTTTTTATTGCATCAGGTATCAAATCAGGGGTGATAGAAGAGGATAAGCTCTTTGCTACTCCAAACATTTTAACTTTGAATCTGGCAGTAAGAGATTACCCTGATGGTTGTGAAGAAGAAGAATCTTTTGATAAAAAATTATTTGAATTTCTTTTTAGATATCCTTTATTGAGCAAGAAAATCAAAGACAGAACTATTATTTTTAATAAATATTGCAGATTTTTCCCAGGACCGAAATTTGACATAAATTCTAAAAAAAATCAAAAGTATCTGAATGCTCTAATAGAAAGTGGAAAATATGCCATGAATAAAGAATTAAAAATTTCCGGTGCCAATTTTGCAGGTGATTTGTTCATGTTTAATAATTATAGTTCAACTCCTGGTATATTTTTTGGACCTGGGGGCGGTAACGTACATGCCGCTGATGAGTTTGTATATGCAGATGATATTGTAAATCTTTCAAAGATTTTTGCTTTTTTCATATTCAAAACTATTTGTAAATAAAATAAAAAATATTTTAAAAATTTAAAAGGGAGCATTTAATTAATGGATACAAGGGAAAGATTTCTAGAAGTTATGAATTTCAATACTTCAGTTAGAACCATGGACTGGGAATTCTCTTATTGGGGTGGAGCAGTTAAGAAATGGTATTCCGAGGGATTGGAGAAAAAACATGGGGTAAAAGGTGAAATATTAGAAGGTGACCTTATTGTAGGCAATGGTATGGTGTGGCCAATGGGCAACTTACCAAGGGATTATGACATATCCAATCAGCTTAATCTGGATAATAGCATTGAAATGATTGATTTTAATTATTTGTTCCAGCCAAAATTTGAAGAAAAAGTTTTGGAAGATGCCGGTGATAAATTGTTAATACAAGATGAAAACGGAGCAAAACTATTAAAGAAAAAAGATAATTCTACCATACCTCACGTTGTTGAGGCTCCTATAAAAAGTGAAGAAGGTTGGGAGAAAATTA
>JAMCVO010000243.1 GCA_023475715.1 Actinomycetota bacterium | reverse complement strand
ATTTAAACGATGCTGCAGCAAAACATGGCCATAGAATCAAGGAAGAGCTATTAGGTCATACCATGATGGAGATGTATCCTGGTATTGAAAATACAGATATGATGATTACGGAACTTATTGGATAACGAGATTAAAATATTGGGCCGCCTCACGATAAATATCATCTATCTTTTTAAATACAGAATCATTCATGGTATTGTTGTTTTCTTTAAGAGTTTTCTGATATTTTTTTATGAGATTACCTGTAATACTATTTGGATGTTCCAAAATAAATTTGGAATAGCTCTCCAACACATCACTATTAATTTTGTTATTTTCATAATTATAGGATGGGGTATTATCCAGACCTGCCATGTAAGACTGTAGATAATTCAAATAAAGTTCGCCAACTGCTTTTCTTCTGATATTATCTCTAGCATAATTATTTAGAAATTCCTCACAATTTATTAACCTGATAGACAGCTCGTCCCAGGAAATTGTGAGGCCGGCGTCACGTGAATTATGACGGTAATAAAAAATATTTTTTTGCCAATAAATATTATTTTCATCTTTTACAGCATTTTAAACTAGTGAGCTGGTGAGAAATTTGATTATTTGCCCTGTTCCTCTTGTTTAACCTCTACCGGGGCTTCTTCTTTTATTACTTCAACTTTTACTTTTTTGGTAACAAATCCAGTTGCAGTATAATTTGTTTGCAGCACTTTAAGCCCTAAATTTTTTGAAGCAAAATCACTTGCAGTTTCTCTAATCTCTTTTGTTTTATCTGTAACATTTATACCTGTGATAAGTTTTGAAAAAATATTAATGACTATTCCATTCTGTTTGGGACTAACCCTTACCTGAGGATCTATTACATCAGGAATATTAGTAATACTTTCCCTAATTTGCTCAGACAGTGTCCTGAGAGTAACCATAGTTTTGCCTGTCTGATCAGTAGAAATATTGGCTAGTGTTATTTTTTTTCTGTAAAATTCAAAGATAAGTATTATTAAAGCAATAATCAGGATTAAAAAAAGAAGAGCTGCCAAAACATATGGATTTAGATTTAAAATATAGTTATTAATCCTATCCGATACCAGGGACCATTCAAACAGATGTGTAAAGACATTGACCATACCGACGATTGAAAATATAATCAGACACAACATCGCTATTATCATTATTATTCTATTGAATACATTCACTTTTATCACCTTTCTTTTTATTTTTTTAATAACCAGAATAAATTAAAATCATTAGAAGATTTTTCAATTTAATCTCTCCTGAATCTATCTCTGTGACGATATCCTGCACCAGTATGGGATGAGATATCTAAAATTATTCCTATAGCTATCAATATCCAATCAAAACCACTGATTCCAGGAGACAGATACCAGCCTATCATAAAAAAAATCATAGTGAAAGGAGCGAAAAGAGCAAAAAGAAGAGGCCAGATCCAAGTATTGAATGCTGAGCTAAATAAATCCGGACTAATTATCCACCATACAAATAATGCTAAACGAGGACCAAAAAGTATAAAAATTGTTACTGCACAACACATATTACTCGTACTGGTAAAAAGTTTATTACAAATCTATGATACAATAATCAATTTTAAGTTGTCAAATATTTAAAAATGCATTTTCAAGAGTTTTTTATAAATAAATCAGCAAAAATCAGTTTTTAAATTACTTTTAATTGTCATTTTTTCAATCTTATCTGCAGCATCAGATATTTTTATCTGCAAATCCTTTATTTTTTTTAGGCATTTTTCTTTATCTTTTTCTGCTGCGTCCTTGTAATCGCATTGAAGTTTTGTAACCTCCAAATCCCACTGCTCAATCTGGCCTTTTAATTTTCCCACATGCTTATTTTCTTCCATAATTTTTATTCTCACCTCTTTAGAATTTTTTTGACTTTGTTAATCTTCGATCTTGACCCTACCTTTACCTTTTTAAATTTTTTCTTTTTATTTTATTTTCTATCAGTTCCAGCTGTATCATTATTGTATTTATATCCTCCTGCAATTTTTTTAAGCCCTCGGATAAATTATATAAGCCGGAGAATGTATTTAATTTTTCGATTTGGACTTCTTTATTTTCATCATAAAATTTCGAGTTATCATAAAATTGTTCTGAAGCATCCTTAAAATAACTATTGAGCAATACAACCACCCCATTTAATAAAACAATTCATTTAAATATCAAAATATCTTCTCTGCTGTTGTTATTTCCTATCTTTTGTTATTTAAATAAAAATCTTTACTAATTTTCTCTGGAAAAGCTCTATAGCATATCCAGCTAAAAACTACTGTAATAACTACAATGGCGCTAACGAAACCCAGTAGTAATAAAATATTCATTTCACTCACCATCCTACCTTTCTTTATATTTCATTTTTCTTTTGCCTATGTTTTTACTACCGGGCATTACTACGAATATATTATTTACTTGTGATATTTTATTTATTAAAAAGATTTAACTTTTTAAGTATAATCTTGCAGTTTAATAATAGTAACGGTATTTTGGCTAGTTTTACCCTAGTAATTAGACTAGTTTTGGTTTTAAACCAGGATAAACATGCCCATTATTTTAGAGCATCATGCAGTAGGATATTTTTGAACGCAATGTTATTATTAATTTCGAATAATAAATATTTGCATTATATTTTATTCTATTTATTAAAAAGAAAAATAGATTAAAAAAACATTAAATCTTTTTTCTGCTGCAATCCCTATATAACGCAGCAACATGGGACATATTATCTTTCAACAGGAAATACCGGTTCTGATAAATTATATTTTGCCATTCAATCTAAAAATTTTTATAGGATTATCATAAAAAAACATCTTGCTTATCTCTTTTGCTTTATCTATATCAAACAAATTTTCAGAGACCTTCTTTGACAATGCTTTAGTCACATTTTCCCTAGCAAGATATTGATGCCCAAATACCCCATCAACAAATAAATAATCTCCACCAAAAGCACTTATTTTATTCAGAGGTACTGTATCAATCCATTCAAGTAATGCATTTACGGAGGCATTGGGAGATATTATGTGAGCCCAGCACATATCAATATATACATTGGGAAAATTTTTAGCCAGTACAGTTATTTCATTCTGATATGGATATCCAATATGGAAAAGATCAAACCTGACATCCGGATAGTCTATAAATAAGCTTGTTAGAAGCGTTGGATTACTATTTGTAATTATATTGCCATTGCCTTCCTGCAGGCCCGTATGGATTTGTATTATTAAACCCTTTTTATTGGCAATATTCATTATATGGTGCATCATGTAATCCTGAAATTTTTTACCCAAATAGACCGGCCGTCCAACCCATTCAGGAAAATGTTTATTCTTAAATATATTGTTAAATTCTTTTTCTGCATCAGATTTTTCTACCCTTTCATATTTAAGAGCTCGCGTGTATGCCAGGGCATTTTTTAGACCCACCGCTCCAAGCTTATAGGCTTTGGAAATAATGGTTTCCGTCGCTTCAAGATAATCGTTAAAAGATGCTATTTTCATATCAGAATCATTTTCCATTTTAATAATAGAATCCCATGTTAAAGGAAAGACAATACTTCCAATATTATATACGGCCCTAAAAAAGTTTTGATCGCAATATATGCTTTTTTCATCTAATAAGATATTATATTCTTTATTCAATACATTCACGTCTAATAAGCTTATTTTTATCTTTGACCTATCTTTAAGCACTTTTTTAAAATGCCCCGGAGCAAGCGACCCTAAAAACTTATCATTTAATTCTTCTATTGTTGATTTTGATATTCCATCTATTCCATAAATTTCCTTTGCAGCAATTTCCAGTGATCTTCCATAACCGGTATATTTTGAGACTTCCCAGTATGGTTCTACCAACTTCCATTTTTCCATAATCGGCAATTTGCTTTCAATTATTTTTTTATAATCATTAATTGAAAAACCTGCAGATATTAAATCACAGCTAAAATAATGTGAAAGGTATTCTTTCAATACATCAGTATCTCTTTCCCTATCAGCTTCAAAAGATGGAAGGTGATCATGAGTATCTATTATTTCCAATTTTTTTATGTAATCAAAAATTTCATTATATATTTTGTCCATTTTAGTTTACCTCCTATGGATTTTTATTTCTTCTCAATTATACTACCCTTCCTGCAATTAATAACTCAGAATTATTAAAACCTGTTCAAATTACCAGGATAAAACTAGTCAAAGTACCATTACCTAATAATCATATTTGATATAATATTCATATTGAATTTATAATATTTATACGATAAGAATCCTGTTAAATTCAAAATAACAAACAAGTATAAAATCACAGACAGTAGATTTCTTTTAAATATAAATGACAAATTATCGATAATAGGACGGATGGTTAAAAGATGTTCCCGATTAAGGATGATGCAACCAAAAATATTTTTCCAATAATTACATATATTATCATTGCACTAAATGTCATATTTTTTATTTTTGAATACATTTCTCCCAACATAGATACTTTCATTATCAGGTTTGCATTAATCCCTGCAAGGATTGATTTTTCATCTCCCTCTACTCTTATTGTTTTTATAACAAGCATGTTCATGCATGCTGGTATTATACATATTTTAGTAAATATGTGGTTCTTAAAAATCTTTGGTGATAATGTTGAGGGAAGGTTGGGGCATTTTATATATTTTGTCATATATCTTTTAGCAGGGTTGGCCGGAAACATCCTACAGTATCTATTTGCCAGAAATTCAGTTATTCCCATGCTTGGGGCATCCGGAGCAGTTGCGGGTATTATGGGTGCATATCTTGTATTTTTCCCACTTAACAAGATTCTTACACTGATATTTTTTATAATAGTTCGGGTACCGGCTTTTGTTATCCTCATCTACTGGATAATATTACAAATCTTTAACGGGATCGGCTCTATTGGATTGGTGCAAACCGGAGGTGTTGCCTGGTGGGCGCATATCGGGGGTTTTGCAGTTGGTGCAATAACTGCGGCAATTTTCCGGATTTTTATAAGACAGGATAAGACTTTAAAATTGAAACCCAGTTCTTAGTTATAAAATTTATAAAATTTTCCAATAAAAGGTGGCATTAAATGAGTAAAAAAGTAAGTCTTAAACTAATTGCAGATAATTTTATCTCTCCTGTCAATTTTGCACAGTCAGAAGATGGCTCAGAAAGACTTTTTATTGTTGACCAAACAGGCTTAATAATTATTATAACAGAAAAAGGAAACATTATATCTGAACCATTTCTTGATATAACTCATAAAATCGTAAGGCTTGATAAACAATATGATGAAAGAGGGCTTTTGGGGCTTTGTTTTCATCCGGATTTTAAGAATAATAAAAGATTTTTTATATATTATAGTGCAAAAACCAGAAAAGAATCCCCCGAAGGTTATAACTGTACTAATTATGTTTCTGAATTTACTGTCAGTAAAAATTTAAATAAGGCCGATCCTGATTCTGAAAGGATAATCATTTCCATCGATAAACCACAATCCAACCATAATGGCGGCGATATTAAATTTGGACCAGATGGTTACCTTTATATTCCGGTTGGCGATGGCGGAGGTGCAAACGATTCCGGATTTGGACATACAAAAAAAACCGGAAATGCACAGAACATTTCAAATCTTCTTGGAAGCATATTAAGAATAGACATCAATACCGGTTCACCATATACAATCCCCAAAGATAACCCCCTGGTCAATGAAGAAAAAGCATGTCCTGAAATATGGGCCTGGGGGCTTAGAAATCCCTGGAGAATTAATTTTGATTCTAAAGGCAAAAAAGAACTTTTTGCCGGGGATGTTGGACAATACTTATGGGAAGAGGTTGACATAGTCAAAAAAGGAGGTAATTATGGATGGAACATTATGGAGGGGGCACATTATTTTGATCCCGTAAATCCTTATGTATCGCTTTCCTCCAACAGGGATACAAGTATCGGCAATGAAAAATTGATAAATCCAATTATAGAATATAAAAATGCAAATACTCCCGGTGGCGGTATGGGGCATGCAGTAATTGGCGGATTCATGTATAGGGGAAATAAAATTCCGGAACTTACAGACAATTACATATTTGGAGACTGGTCCTCTCCAGACTATAAATCAAGTGGTATTTTATTATATGCTGAGCCTTCTTATAAAGATAAAATTTGGCCCTTCGATAAGATTGATATATTAAATATGCCTGGTGGAAATATAAATGAATTTCTACAATCTTTTGGTCAGGATTTTGAAAATGAATTATATTTGCTTACCTCAAAAAAATCCGGCCCATCAGGGAAAACTGGCAATTTATGGAAGATTATTCCATCTTAACGGAAATTCCTGCAATTTAAATATTTTAAAGTCTACTATTTATTTATAGATTAAAAATATTTAAAAAAGATTAATATTTTCCATATCTGATCGCTGCTTCATACATGTAGTTTATATTTTCAATCGATGCCGTAGGGGGCGGATCGTCACCGCCTTTAAGGAAATAGCCGCCATAGGGAGCAAAATGTTCTATAGCATCTCTGCATTCTGCTATTATTGATTCTTTGCTGCCCCTGTCAATATTGTTTGGATCAATATTTCCACTTATAATAACCCTGCCACTAAAAAATTCAGCTATAAGCTTTCTGTCATTCTGATAACCTATTCCTGAAAAATCGTCTATCTTAAGTTCATTTGTAATTATCTCAAAAAGATGTTCAACCTTGCCACAAGTATGGAAAAAAGTATGACCCCCAAAATAATCTTTTAATCTTTTATGATAAGGAAGTAAAATTTCTCTATATACCGATGGAGACAGATTTCCAGCGCCATCATCACCTACAAATACTCCTTCTTTAGGTTCCCCCATAAGCTCTTTTGTAAATTCAACCCATTTAATTATTTTATTTGTAATAATATCAAGAATATTTTTTGCAAATTCAGAATTACTTACAACATCCATATACATATCTGTTGCACCTCTTAAATCATTTGCTATAACCATTGGGCCAAGTGTTCTTCCGGCCACACCAAGTATCCCTATTATTCCTTGTGCATAAGAAAAGATATCATAATCAATTCCAATTCTATCTTTAATACCAATTTCTATGTTATCACTAAATTTAATTTTATAATTTCCTGCTATTTTCAACATCTCTTCTCTTAAACTAAGTTCTCTACCATGAAGACCGCTGCAGATTGGGTCTATTTTTTCTAATCTTTTAAGATCATCTTCATTTTGAATTGGATGTTTTTTTACCCAGGGATACAAG
>JAMCVO010000491.1 GCA_023475715.1 Actinomycetota bacterium | reverse complement strand
CCAAGATCATCAAAAACAGCAAAAGGAAGATTATAAAATTTTAAATTTTATGATAAATGATGTAAATATTGAATCTGACAATGACAATATTATAGAGTCTTTAAAGTTTTTAGGTGAAGATTTTTTCCCAAGAGGAAGTTTAGGTTTAGAGCCTTTGCAGGCATTGATTACCGGTAATTATTTTACGGTTGAACAATTTTGTATGGAATGGATGGAAAACAGAGACGAGATATTGAAATTATATAACTCCATGTTTGAATTACAAAGAAAAATATTTAAAATTGCCTCAGACTCACCCTTGTTTTATTTTTGTGCTGGTGGAAATTTAATTCCGGAAGTAATCAGCCCTGATAATTATAAAAAATATTATATGCCTTATTATGAAGAAGCAGCAGAAATATTTCATAAGAAAGGAAAAATACTAGGCTGCCACTACGACGCAGATCTGAAAATTCATAAGGACTTGATTGCCAGTACACCCCTTGACGTAATAGAGTCTTTTAACCCTTATCCGGATACCGGTATTACAATGTCTGAAGCCAGGAAAATATTTAAAGACAAGATATTATGGGTAAATTTTCCTTCATCTGTACATTTGAAATCAAAGGAAGAAATAGCCCGGACAACTTCCAAAATAATCGATGATGCAGGACCAGAAGGGTTAATAATGGGTATTATAGAAAATGTTCCTCAAGATAGGTGGCAGGAAAATTTCATGACAATTATGCAAACAATTGACAAGAAATTCAATATTAAATCAGAAGAAATTTGCTGATAAATGAATGTATTTTGTTATAAAAATAGGTTAAAAAAGAATTAGAATTTTGTTATTAGTTTTTAAAAGGGGAAAAAATGATTAAATTTTCTATGCAGGTCATTACATGGTCTCCGAGAATAGATAAATCAACTTTAGATTACTTGCCAAAATTAAAAAAATGGGGCTATGAAGGTATTGAAATTCCCCTGATGCCTAAGTTTTTAGAACTTTTTAATACTGGGTATATTAAAAAAAAGTTATTTGAGCTTGAAATGGAATGTGTAATAACAGCGGGCGTTCCAAAAGAATTTAATATTATTTCAGATGATAAAGAGAAGCAGCAATCAGGAATTAAACATCTAAAAAATTGTGTAGATATTACTGTAGATATGAGGGCTAAAATCATGGGTGGTGTTTTGTATGCTTATGATGGAGGTATATCCAATGGAGCTCCGAGAACACTGGCACAATGGGAGAGAAGCGTAAAAAATTTAAAAGAAGTTGCAAAGTATGCTGCGTTAAAAAACATAACATTGTGTCTTGAACCAATTAACAGGTATGAGGGATTTTTCTTGAATACTGTTGAAGATGCAATTCTATTGATTCAGGAAATAGATGAACCCAATATTAAAATAAATATTGATTCTTACCATATGAATATAGAAGAAAAAGATATATATAAAGTAGTTGTCAAAGCGGGCAAACTTATCGGGCTTGTTCATGTTTCTGAAAATGACCGGGGAATACCGGGAACAGGACATTTTGACTGGGATGGTTTTATTAAAGGACTGATTGATATAAAGTATGATGGTTGGATTTGCATGGAGTCATTTTTGGAAATAATTCCTGAGATACCACAGTATACTCCTATCTGGAGGGAACTTGCGCCGAATGTTGATATATTGGCTGAAGACGTTATCCCTTTTTTTAAAAATAAAATAAAAAAGTTCAGTTAAAAAATAAAATAATTAGATGATCATTCGATATTTTTAATATTATTTTGCTTTAAATAATTAGAAAAGTAATAAGATGAACAGTAAACAGAGAGTAAAAGCAGCATTAGACTTTCAAAAAACGGATAAAATCCCATATGGTGAATATGCTATTGATTCGACAATAATAGAGAAGATTTTGGGAAGGCCATGTTATTTAAGAAACAAAGCAAGAATACAGATTGCATTATGGGAGAACAGAAGAGACGAAGTAGCAGAATGCTTAAAAAAGGAAATTATAGAATTTTTTAGTAAAATTGAAATAATAGATGTCATAAATCTTGCAGCTGACGCAACTTGCATTCTACCCCCAAAAAATATAAAAATAAAATCCCCTAAAAAGATTGATGATAATACCTGGATCGATGAAATTGGAAAAGTCTATAAATATTCTGATTTTACAAGAGACATTATCGTTGTAAAGTACCCGGATATACAAAAAACTTTAAAAGATTATGAGAAAGAAGTCGAGTTTAATATACCGGATGAGTCTATTTTTGAAGTTTTGGATTTTATTATCGAGAAATTTGGAGATGATAAATTCCTGATTGGCCCTTCAGGGCCGGAAGTTGCGGTTATAAACTTAAAAGGAGATATTGAAAAAGGAATAGGAGGCGGAAATATTGGCGAAGCCTTAATGGAATATTATATCAATCCCGGAATTATCAAGAGAATCGCTGAATTACACGTAGCTTCTGCAAACAAACTGGATAATTATTATATCAGGAAAAGAATCGATGGGATCCATTGGGGGCAGGATTTTGCAGATAATTCCGGTCCTATGATTTCTCCACAAATGTTTGAGGAATTTGTTGTGCCATATTCTATAAAACGTATGGAAAATATAAAAAAACATTTTGGTCTTCCGGTAATAAAACATGCATGTGGGAATAACTGGAAACTTTTGAATATGTTCATAAAAATTGGATATGATTGTTACCAATCTATCCAGGAATCCGCAGGAATGGAATTTGGCAGATTAAAAAGGGAATATGGGGAAAAAATTTGTCTCTGGGGAGGGATACCCAGTGAATATCTTTATTCTGAGGATTCAAATTCAAAAAAGATAATATATGAAAGTGTCAAAAAAGCCTTGGAAACAGGCTCACCCGGAGGAGGTTTTATTTTAGGAACAAGCCATTCGGTTGCTACGGGAAGTAAATATGATAATTTTATGGGAATGCTTGATGCAATAAATAAATTAAGGGACCTATATTAAGCAGCCAACCCTACAAGTTTATTAATATGGTAAATTAAGATATTTTTTCATAGCGGGCAATAATGATAATTAGTCTTTTTAAAATTAATGGAAAACAAATATTTGAAGGCAATAAATATTTTAGAAAAATCTATGATTTAATCAATGAAACCGATTTTTCAAAAATAAGTGATGGTTTACATGAGATAGATAATAATATTATTTTCTACAATATTATTTCTTATGATACAAAGAATTATAAAGAAATTTTAGCAGAATCGCATAGAAAATATATAGATATTCATTATATTTTAAACGGGGAAGAGATAATCGGCTATTCAGTTTATAAGAATGAGAAAACTATTACAGCAAAATATAATATTGAAAAAGATGTTGAATTATTTTCAAATATTTTAAAAGAGTATTTTTTTGTATTAAAAAAGGGGATGTTTGCAATTTTTTATCCTCAGGAAATCCATAGACCCGGAATGTTATATGAAAAAAAATATAAAGTAAGAAAAATAATTTTTAAAATAAAAGCATAAATCAGTAATAAATAAAAAGATTAGCCAAATAATAATATTAAATATAAGGTGATAAAAAGTGAAAATAAATAGGATCATAGATCTTTCCCAGCCTTTGCACAGCGATGAATACAGCAACCCGGGTTTGCCAAAGGTACTGATAAATATAACTGCAACTCATGATGAATGTGGTTGGATGGCCGAAACTGTTTATACTGGATTGCATGCCGGAACACATGTTGACGCACCGGCCCACAAACTTAAAAATGGTAAAACTATTGCCGACTATCCTCTGGAAAGGTTTCAGGGAGACAGTGTTGTTGTAGACCTTTACGATAAAAAATCGGGGTCCGAAATTTTAAGTGATGATTTATACCCATATTCTGAAAAAATTAGCGAGGGTGACAACATACTGCTATGTACAGGATGGGGTCTTAAAAAAAATGGCGGTGACAAAGACGAATATATATATAATTCACCTTGGCTTGGAGCAAAAGCTTGCAGGTTTTTAATTGAAAAAAAAGTAAATGCTGTTGGAATAGATCATTTCAGCATTGGAGGATTGAAATCTGAAAATGTTGTTGTCCCTCATAACTTGCTTTTATCAGCAGATATATTGATATTTGAAGACTTGATGCTGCCAAAACTCCTTCTTGAAAAAGAAAAATGGTACATAGTAGCATTTCCGATATTTCTAGGCTCTACCACTGGGTCATTTGCAAGGATTGTGGCAATTGATTTTAAATGAATATTAAAAGTTTATTGCTGTAATAGCAAATGATATTGACAACCTTTCAAGGGTAACTGATATAAACTTTCAGGAAAAATATATTATATTTTAATTTTACTTTATGGTTTTAAAAAAGGGGTTTAAAAATGTTAAAAAACAAGACGGTGGTTGTAACAGGGGCATCTTCAGGTATAGGCAAGGGAATTGCCTTATTGTTTGCTCAAAATAATGCCAGAGTTGCAATGGTAGCAAGAAGAGAAGAAAAATTGCAGCAAATTGTAGAAGAAAATAAAGACCTTGAAATATTGCCGGTTAAATGTGATGTTTCAGATTTTAACCAGGTTAAAATTAGTTTTGATAAGATTATTAAAAAATTTGGGAATATTGACATTTTAATAAATAATGCGGGTACAATTGGAAAAACAGAAAAACCATTTGAAAATATCGGTTTGGATGATTGGGAATACCTTTGGCGGGTCAATATATCCAGTATATTTTACTGGGCCAGACTAATTATGCCGGTAATGTATAAACAAAAGAGTGGCAATATAATCAATATTTCTTCTGTAGCAGCCTCGAAAGTACACAAATACATTACTTCATATTGCGCAACGAAAATAGCTATTATCAATTTAACAAAAGGTATGGCTCTTGAAGCTGCAGAATATGGAGTAAGAATTAACTGCATAAGTCCAGGTGTTGTTGAGTCAGAGTTTTTAGCACAAAAATTAAAAGGTGTTAAAAAAGGAATAGATATGCAAAAAAGTTTTGCATATCTTCATCCTATCGGAAGAATTGGCACTCCGGATGATATTGCACAAGCAGCTTTATTTTTGGTCTCTGATAAAGCTTCCTGGATTATTGGAACAAATATAATAGTTGATGGAGGATATGCTATATATAATCATTTATAGGAGTGTTTTTGATATATATTAATAAAAATTATAAATATTTTTAGGTGAAAAAAATTATGAATTCTCGTGAAAGAGTAAAAAAAGTAATAAATCATGAAATACCAGATAAAATACCTGTTGATTTTGGCGGTACACCATCAACTAGTATTTCTCCAATTGCTTATCATAAATTGCGAAAAGAATTAGGTTTAAAAAATAAATTATTTTATATTCCTAATTTCGTATTTCAATCCGTATACCCAGAGGATGAAATACTGGAAAAATTCAATATTGATATTATTGATGCCGGCAGAGCTTTTATAGAATCAATTGACTGGAAAATTTGGAAATTGAATGATGATATTGGGTGTTTTATACCTGGTTACATTGATTTAGAAATTAATCTAGATGGCGATTCAGTGGTAAAAAATAAAGATGGATTTGTTGTTGCAAAAAAAAGAAAGGGGTCATTATATTTTGATCAATGTTCTTTCCCTTATGAAAATCTAGATTCTATACCAATTAAATTTAATGATTATGATTTGAGAAAAACCACCACAAATTATTGGAATATACCAATTATGCCATTGCATTTAGATATCTTCGAGAAGAGCCAGAACAATATATTTGTTAATACTATTAAAAATCTATATGAAAAATCGGATAAAGCCATCAGTCTTTTAGTAGGATGCCCCCTTATGGAAGAAGGAAAAAGTCTAAGAGGAGTTGAAAATTTTTATTGTGATATATATAAGGATCAAAAAGGTACGGAAAGGTTGATGGATACATTGCTATATAGATATTTAGAACTTCTTACCAGATTATTAGAAGGGGTTGGAAAATATATTAATATATTAAGATTTGCAGATGATTTAGGTTTTCAGGAAGGACCTATTATCTCTCCGTAAAAATATAGGGAAATTTTTAAACCCAGGCATAAAAAAAATGTGGGATCTTGTCCACAGGTACCCTAATTGTGCTGTTTCCCTACACTCCTGTGGGTCTGTTTTTAAATTAATTACGGATTTTATTGATGCCGGTCTAAATATTTTAAATCCTGTTCAGACTTCAGCAAAAGATATGGAACCCGAAAAATTGAAAAGAGAGTTTGGTAAGGACGTTGTTTTCTGTGGTGGCTGCGGAGATACACAAAATGTTTTAGTTTTTGGAAATCCCAAAGAAGTTGAGAAAGACACCAGAGACAGAATTAAGAAGCTTGGAAAAGACGGAGGATTAATTTTTGCAACAATTATGCTATACAACAAGATGTTCCTCCTGAAAACATAATTGCAATGTTTAATACTGTAAATAAATTTAATCTTTACTAAAAAAATAAAAGAAAAAAGATTAAATATTTATATGTTGTATAGCATAATTATTTATCGGAAGAAATTAAATGAAAATTAATAATAAGTTAATTTTTAAACCATCACCAGATTTTAAAAGGTTTAAAACTGCAATTACACATGGAATACCCGACAGAATTCCTTTTGGTGAATTTACTATAGATAAGAATATAAAGGAATCTATAATAAAAAGACCGATGAAGACAATAGAAGATGACATAGAATTCTTTTTTACAGCTGGTTACGACCATTACTGGTTCTATATTCAGGGATGTGTACCACCTGAAAGAAGAGAAGATAAAAGATTCCTTGAAAAATATGGTAAGAATAATTCTTTTGGATGGTCATCCAGCAAAGGATGGATTTCAAACTGGGATGAATTTAAAGAATATCCCTGGGACAACCTTGAAGAAATAGATTTTTCAAAAGTTGCTGAAATTGCCGGATTATTGCCGGACAATATGAAAACAATTATAAATATTGGTCCTTTTTTTTCGGGTGTATGGAGAACAATGGGTATTGCAGAGTTTTCTTATTCCTTACTAAATAATATCAGTCTGGTTGAAGCGATAGTAAATAAAATCGGAGAATCATTAATATATATTGCAAACCATGTCTTACCATTTGACCATGTTCAAGGCATAATGTTGGGTGACGATCTTGCTTTTTCTGAAGGTTTAATGATATCTCCGGAATTTTTAAGAAAGTTTATATTTCCTTTTGAAAAAAAAATCGGAGAAATGGCACACAGCCGTAAAAAACTTTTTTTAAGGCATTCAGATGGAAAATTGTATGATATCATGGATGATCTTATCGATTATTGTGGATATGATGCATTAA
>JAMCVO010000550.1 GCA_023475715.1 Actinomycetota bacterium | reverse complement strand
TGCTATTTTTATGATAAACTCCTTTTTAATTGAAAAGATAATTAAAAATAATTATTATATTTTCTTTTATTAATTTTGCAACTTTAAGGTAAACATCTGTGGACCTTCCAAATGGGTCTTCAACATCTATGCTTAGGGGAAAAATAATTGACTGCGCACCTGTATCTTTTATTATTTTCAGCCTTTCATTTATAGCAGAAACAGGTTTTAAATGTTTGGTACTTTTGGTATAGCCAATATTATCTTTTTCCAGTAAATATCTGTTACACACTGGTTTGATAGGATAATTCCTGTAGATATTGCTGGTTTGCGATGTGCCTCTTTCAATGGTTTTTCTGTTGTAAATACTTTCTGATTGGACATATAAAATAATATTTGAAAGTTCGAGCAAATTAAAAATTTTCTTTTCATCAATTTTGATAAACCTTGAAATAATATTTTTTTTATGGGAAGTTGCCATTGTTATTATCAAATCGGAACTCCTGATTATTGATATATCAATTTGTTTGGGTTTGAATTTTATATTTGGAATTTCAAATACATCCAGAACCCGGTAGGTATTTGCAGGAATTTCCGTAAACATGACTTCAGTACCGGCGCTGCTGATGCTGATCTTATCTTTCAGGCTCGGGTATTTTTTAAAATATACAGTCTTTAAAAGATGAGTTGCAATTGCTTCTGCAATATAACTCCTGCATGTATTGCCGCTGCAAACAAAATTAATATTGATTATATCTTTTTTTTCAGCTTTTTCAGTCATGCAAGCCCTTAAAAATGTTAAAATAATTCATCAAAAACCTTATCATATTTTAGCGCACCTTCCCTGATTAGAACAGCCTCCGGTCCCGCAACATCAATAATGGTAGAAGCGGTTCCTGGCAAATCCTCGCCATAGTCTATTATGAGATCGGTATTTTTTTTAATTGCTTCAGGTATTTCATTAATATTTTTAGGAGACAAAGACAGGCCGGAAATGGTTGCGCTTGTTGACACTATCGGTCCGCTCAGCTCAATTATCTTTTTTAATATTTCAAGCCCGTCAAGCCTTATTGCAATTTTTTCGTTTCCCCCTGCAACAAAACTATCCAATGAATTATTTTTTTTAAAGACCAGGGTAAGCGGTTGAGTGTTTTGCCCGGTCCAGTATTTTTTTATGAGAATATCGGCAGTTCCTTTTATTTCATCTGCAAGCTGCAAAAGTGAATCGATTTTGGATATAAGCACGATAAAAGGAAGATTTTTAGGCCTTTGCTTGAGCTCGTAAGTCCTTTCTAAAGCACTTCTATTATCATAACTGCAGCTTAACCCATAAATTGTGCTGGTAGGCAGTATCACAACCTTGCCTGCAGAAATATATTTTGCAGCAATACCGGCTGCATCCCTGGAAGTCCTTTCTTTACTGTTTAATCTGATAATTTTCATTTCCGCTATTTAAATTTCAATGACTCTTATTATTTTTTTATTGATGATCATATAGAGATTAATTAACATTCTTGCCAGCAGATTAATTTTATAAGATTTATTTATTGAAGTATATATCCGCATATAACTTAAATTAGGAAACATCTAAAATTTCGTGATAAAAAATAAATTGATAAGCCAGGATGGGTATTGAGAAAACCATTTGAAGGCTTAAGCGGGCATGGTTCCTCCTCTGGGAGGAGAGCTAAGCCTGAAACTGAGCTGGCTTTACTCGCAGGGGAAAAGCCTGCGTGTTTTTGAAATACCCATCCTGGCTCTTAAAATTTTCCTTTATTGCTATCACGAAATTTTAGATGCTAACCTTAAATTATTTTTTATTTTAATATAAAAAAATATTGCTATAATCATTGTGATGAAAAAAGCAATAAATTCAAATTAAAAACCAGATGGAAGAGAATAAACGCCCAAGCTGGGATGAATATTTTACAGCAATTACAAAACAGGTGGCAACTCGTTCAACATGCCTGAGAAGGAAGGTTGGGGCAATAATAGTAAAGGATAAAAGGATCCTTACAACAGGATATAATGGCGCTCCTAAAGGGGTAAAAAACTGCCTTGAGAGAGGTAAATGTCTAAGGGAAGAGCTCGGGATACCTTCAGGTCAGAGGCACGAAATGTGCAGAGGGCTTCACGCTGAACAGAATGCAATAATACAGGCTGCATATCATGGGGTCAGCATAAAAGACAGTGTATTATACAGCAATACTCAACCATGTGTGCAGTGTGCGAAAATGATAATAAATTCAGGAATCAGAAAAATTTATTATTTTAAGGATTACCCTGACGAGCTTTCACTGGAGCTTTTAAAAGAAGCAGGAGTGGAACTCATCAAGCTTGATTTTGAAGATTAATTGGAAGTTAATAAAAAATTTGAAAAATAAAATTATTGCATATATAATTTATCAAAAGTATTTTTAAGCTGGCATTAAATAAAATAAGCTTCTAAATTAAAAAATATCATAAAGATTATAAAGCAGTAAAAGAAAAACGTATTTTTTAATGGAATTAGATTTAATTCGGATAAAAAAAATATCAATAATATCTCTGACAGTCCTTTTTGTAATTGAGCTGGCTTGTTTTTTTATTACATCAAAACAGATATTTCTTTCAATTTTAATAAGCGGAGTGCTGACTTTTATTTTCTTCATAGGCACGTTGTTTTTTTATTTCAGAGCTTACAGAAATAAATCCTCCAATATTCTGAAATATATATTACCGGTCTTTGCTGCAAAAATTGTGTTTTCCGGATTGGTGTTTTTCTTGATATACAGGTTTAATTATATAAACATGTTAGGGTTTCTTTTTTCTTTTTTAATCTTTTTCACAATATTTTTCAATCTGGAAATTTTTTTAATTTATAAAAAGGTATTATTTTACAGAAATCAGGAGAAATAATTGATAGTAATAGAACACTTTTTTCAAGAAGTTATTATTCCTTTAAAGATTGGCAGTTTTGATATTTCTATTACAAACGTTACAGTTTCAATGTTTGCGGGCGTTGGAATTTTTTTAATTCTCTTATTGCTTCTTGCAGCCAAGCCTAAAGTTGTCCCCGGGAAAAGACAGGTAGTCATTGAAATACTTATAAATTTTATCAAAAAAGGAATGGTATATAACATGATTGGTCCGAAAGAGGGAGACAAATGGTTCCCTCTGGTTGCAGGAGTTTTTATTTTCATACTTGCAAATAATATGATAGGGCTTATACCCGGGACTTATACTCCTACTTCAAACCTGGTTGTTCCCCTGGTGATTGCATTAATAATATTTTTTACGGTACATATTACGAACCTGGCTAAAAACGGGATTAAAGGCTATATGCGTACATATGCACCGTCTTTTGTACCATCATGGATGTATGTAATTGTTGTACCAATTGAAGCAATTGGCGCCATTGCCAAGCCTTTCTCGCTGTTTATCCGTCTCATGGCAAACATGCTGGCTGGCCATACAATATTGTATGTAATACTGGGGCTGATTAATTATTTTAGAAGCTACTATATTGCAATTGCAGCAGTTCCTTTTGCACTCGTCATGACAATTCTTGAATTATTTGTTTCGGCGATCCAGGCATATGTATTTGCAATACTTTCGGCTTTATATATTGGTGAAGCAGTTCACCCGAAACATTAACAACTATCTTATTATTTAAGGAGGAAGTAAATGGATCCAAAAGTAGCAGCGTTACTTGCAGCAGGATTTAGCATGGGAGTAGGATCGATAGGTCCCGGAATCGCTATAGGTAATCTTGTTGGCAAAGCACTGGAAGGAATAGCAAGGCAGCCTGAAGCAGCCGGGCAAATTCAAACTGCCATGTTTATAGGAATTGCTTTTGCTGAAGCAATTGCATTGTATGCGTTGGTAGTAGCATTCCTGCTTATATTTGTTGCATAGTTAACAGTATTTGTTACAAAATTAAAAAGATTATATTTTATTTATTTTTTTAAAAAGAGGTGTAAGTAATTTGGAAGAAGTACTAAAAATATTAAATCCCATGAGCAGTACTGTCTTCTGGTCAATAATAGTATTTGTTATCCTGATAGTTGTGCTATGGAGATTTGTCTTCAAACCGGTAAACAAAATGATAGTAAAAAGGCAGGAAGAGATTCAGGAAAGCGTAAATAGTGCAGATAGGCAAAGAGAAGAAGCTCAAAAATATCTTGAAGGGCAAAAGCAGGCTCTTGATGATGCCAGGAAAGAGGCAAGGCAAATTTTAGAAGATGGTAAAAATGCTGCAAGGAAAATTAAAGAAGAAATTGAGGATAAAGCTCATGAAAAGTCAAAGACGATGCTTGATGCAGCAACTGCAGAGATTAAAGCAGAAAGAGACAGATCTGTTGCTGAAGTAAAAAATAAAATGGTTGATATTGCAATGGCTGCCACGGAGAAAATAATTGCAAAAAACTTATCGGAAGAAGAACACAAGAGATTAGTTGAAGAAAGCCTTCAGGAAGTCGAGAAAATTTAAAATTGGGAAAAATAAAAGAATCAATTGAATTCAAATCAAATTATTATGCCCAGGCGGTTTTTAATGTTGCCAGGGCCGAGAATATGGTTGACCAGACTGAAGACGAGTTAAGGCAGTTAAAAGACGAAATAACAAATAACCTTGAACTTAAAAAAAATCTTACGGATCCTTCAATAGAAAATTATGAAAAGATAAAGGTCGTACTCGAAATTTTAGGTGATGGCGGGAGCAAAGCCATAAAGTCTTTTGCTGCAATGATGATAATCCTGGACGCCGTAGATTCCATTGAGCAGACTTACAAGGATTTTGTTGAGCTGTCAAACCAGCTGAAGCGCCAGGTTTCAATTGAAGTAATCAGTGTTATTGAACTTGATAAAGAAATTCTTAATGAAATAAAAGAAAATGTTGATAAAAAAACCGGTCTCGACGTAAGAATTAAAAATATTTTAGATAAGAATATTATAGGTGGAATAGTAATAAAGATTGGTGATAAAGTTATTGATTTAAGCATAAAAGATAAATTGGAAGATTTAAAAAACAAATTAAAAGCTTTGGACCTCAGGGGTGAAGATTTTGGCACTGAAAATTAAATCGGAAAAAATAGCTGACATTATAAGTTCTGAGATTGGAAGATATAAAAGAGAAGTCATTATAGAAGAAGTCGGAAGAGTACTGGATGCGGGTGATGGGATTGCAAGAATTTCGGGCCTGTCCAATGCCATGTCAGGGGAAATGCTCGAATTTCCTGATAATGTGGCGGGAGTAGTATTGAACCTTGATAAGAGTGAAATTGGAGCGATAATACTTGGTGACTATATTAAAATTCAGGAAGGCGATATTGTCAAATGCACGGGTAATATCCTTCAGGTGCCAGTCGGGGAAGCTCTGCTGGGCAGGATAATAGACCCGCTTGGAAATCCGCTTGACAACAAGGGACCATTAAAGAACGAGCAATTTGGCCCTGTTGAATTCAATGCTCCCGGTGTTGTTGAAAGGCAGCCGGTAAAGGAACCGCTTCAAACAGGAATTAAAGCGATAGATTCCATGATTCCTATTGGAAGGGGACAAAGGGAACTTGTAATTGGCGACAGAAGCATAGGAAAAACTGCAATACTTATTGATACCATCATTAACCAGAAGGGAAAAGATGTTTACTGCATTTATGTGGTAGTCGGCCAGAAAACTACTACAATTGCAAGACTTGTGGAAAAACTGGAAGAAGCCGGAGCAATGGACCATACAATAATAGTAAGTGCAACTGCCAAGACACCGGCTTCACTGCAGTATATAGCGCCTTATGCAGGTTGTGCAATTGGCGAGTATTTTATGCATAAGGGAAAGCATGCCCTTGTAATATATGACGACCTTTCAAAACATGCTGTTGCTTACAGGCAAATTTCGCTGCTTTTAAGAAGACCTCCAGGCAGGGAAGCTTATCCGGGTGATATATTCTATCTTCATTCCCGGCTTCTTGAACGTGCTGCAAAACTTTCGGAAGAAAAAGGTGGAGGCTCGCTGACTGCAATACCTGTAATCGAAACTAAGGCGGGAGACATATCTTCATACATTCCAACTAATGTCATTTCTATTACAGATGGACAAATATATCTTGAGATGGACATGTTTAATGCAGGTATCAGGCCCGCAGTAAATCCCGGTATTTCGGTTTCAAGGGTAGGTGGGAATGCCCAGATAAATGCCATGAGAAAAGTTGCAGGTATGCTCAGGCTCGACCTTGCCCAGTACAGGGAACTTGAGACATTTGCAAAGTTTGGAACAGAGCTCGATAAAGAAACAAAAAAACAGCTGGCAAGAGGAGAACGAACCATTGAAGTTCTGAAACAAGGCCAGTACTGTCCTATGGATGTAGAGGACCAGGTTTTAATTCTTTTTGCACTTACAAATGGTTATCTTGATGATATTGAAGTAAAAAAGCTGCAAAGATTTGAAAAAGAGTATCTGGAATTTATTCATAGTAATAGTGGTGATATTATAGCAGATCTCAAAAAAACTAAAGATATAGATGAAAAATTAGAGCAGAAAATTAAAAACGCAGTTGAGCAATTCAAAAAATCATTTAACTGACAATATGGCGCAGCTTCCAATTGTTATAATTTTACAGGATATCTCCAATGGAAAAGTCTCGTGACATAAGAAACAGGATAAAAAGTGTAACCGGAACCAGAAAAATTACCAAAGCAATGGAAATGATTGCTTCTTCCAAAATCAGAAAGGCGCAGAGCAGGATTTTTGAAGCAAGAGCTTTCATCGAAAATATTGAAGAGGTAATAACTGATATTGCTTGTTTCCCCGGGCTGGTTAGCGACCCACTTTTAGCGCCGCATAAAGATGAGAAAATTGTCCTTGTTGTCGGATTGACCGCCGACAGAGGACTTTGTGGTGGATATAATGCAAACATAATAAGGTTGATTGAGAACAATATTAAAAGTTTGAAATCTCAGGGCTATGGAGTCAAGCTTGATATAATCGGCACAAGAGGCAGAAATTATTTTAGATATATCGGATTTCCAGTTTCAAACATTTATGAAAATCTTTCGGATTATCCAAAATTTTTGGATGCAAGAGAAATTTCAAAAGGTATTATTTCAAGATATATTTCAGGCGAGGTTGATAAGGTTTTGATTTGTTATACAAGGTTTAAAAATGCCGCGGAGCAAATCCCTTCGACCAGGCAGATACTGCCTGTTCCAATGGAGGAGAAAATAATCAGAGGGGAAATTAAAGAAATAGCACCCGGTAAAATACAGGTTGGCGACAGATTATGTTTGATAAATTCAGAATTTATGTTTGATCCATCTCCACAGGAGGTACTTGGCTCATTGCTGCCGCAATATATTTATACAACTATTTCAGTT
>JAMCVO010000070.1:6712-7349 GCA_023475715.1 Actinomycetota bacterium | reverse complement strand
GCTGTGATGGTACTGTTAAAGAATTTTCGCTGGCAGAATATTCATATTTTGCTAAAAACGATGGAATTTATTTGATTGATAAGAATACGGGAACACAGCACCATTTTTCTTATGAAGAATTCAATAACATCGAATGGTAGAAATATATTCTTTTAAAATAAATTTTATATTTTACCCGAAAAGTAGTAAAATATGCTTGAAACATTTGTTATAAAGATATAAAAAAACTGAATTTAGGGGCGATGAAATTTTTCTTTTAGCATGGTCGCTTGAGAAAAATGGGGCAAACAGCGAAACCGACTAAAAGGTCGGTTTTTATATTTTTAGGCGCATTTTTTAGACTAATAAATTTTAGACTTATAAATTAACAATTGTATTTCCGATTTTAGTTTTTTTAAGGATTATAAGAATAAGTGGATTAAAAATGCTGAACAATAAAATAATTTTTATTACTGGTGGCACCGGTTCATGGGGAAATGAGTTAGTAAGCCAATTATTAGAAAAATTTAAACCGAAAGAAATTAGAATTTATTCCAGAGATGAACAAAAACAAGTTGATATGCAAAGAAATTTTGATAATAATCCTTTATTGAAATTTATTATAGGAGATATACGTGATAAAAATATTTTAGGACAC
>JAMCVO010000070.1:0-6702 GCA_023475715.1 Actinomycetota bacterium | reverse complement strand
TGTCATAAAATTGGTTTTTGAACAGAGGCAGGACACTGCCGGTAGTCCCCATTGTATTGCCACTTCTTATGCAAAGAAATTTTGATAATAATCCTTTATTGAAATTTATTATAGGAGATATACGTGATAAAAATATTTTAGGACCTGCAATGAAGAATGTGGACTATGTCTTTCATTTAGCTGCATTAAAACATATTCCGGTTTGCGAAAAGAATTGCTGGGAAGCAGTATTAACAAACATATATGGTTCTCAAAATGTAATAGAATGTGCAATTGAAAATAATGTTAAGAAAGTTATTGATATCTCCAGCAGCAAAGCTGTTGATCCCTTTTGTTTATACGGTGTTACTAAAGCCTGTGCGGAAAAATTAATGATAAATTCGAATATAAATTATATTAGCAATACAAAATTTGTTTGCATAAGAAGTGGCAATACAATGGGGACTACCGGCAGTGTCCTGCCTCTGTTCAAAAACCAAATATTAGAAAAAAATGAAATTACAATAACCAACCCTGATATGACCAGATTTCTTATGAGTACCAGGTCTGTCATAAAATTGGTTTTTGAAGCACTAATTAGATCATATGGTGGCGAAATTTTTGTAATAAGAATGCCTTCAACAACACTAAAAAACATTGCTCAGGTAATGATAGAACTTTTTGGTAATAAATCTACCAAACAAAAGACTATCGATATAAGACCAGGCGAAAAGATATATGAAGTTTTAGTTTCAAAAAATGAATCACCTAAAACTAAAAAATTAGATGAAAATTATTATTTAATTTTACCTCAATATAAAAATGAAATCTTAGAAGAAAAATATAAAGATTTAGAATCTATTGAATTTGATGAGTTTAATTCAAATAATGCCAGAAAATTGGGAAATAAAGAGTTCAAGGAAATTCTTAAAAAAGAAAAATGGGTATGTGAAAAATAAAAATATTGAATCGAACCAATTTTAAGGATGCTATCTTATACCACATAAAAAAGCTAAAATAAACTAATAAAATTAAAATTTTAATTAAAATACCCCAGTTTTGAAGTGCAATATACGAAATTATATATTAAATTTAAAGAAAATTATTTAGTAAGGAGCAAAGACAGATGCTAAAAAATAAAAACAACATCATTAAGATAATTATAATGATGTCTGTTGCACTATTAATATTGATACCTCTGACCGGGTGTATAGGAAGTCAAATTCCGGGAATTACTCCAACCGCTAATTCAGAAAGTGCCAGTCAAATTCTGGAAAATACCATATCTGTTAGCGGTGCCGGAGATATAAAGATAGTCCCGGATCAGGTTGTTGCAGATATAGGAATTGTTACAGAAAAACCAACGACCCAGGATGCGGTAAATACAAACAGTACAATTTCAAATAAGGTTATTGACGCAATTAAGAAGATAAATGCTGCAAACATGACAATACAGACCGTTGGTTATAACCTCACTCCGTTATATGATTACAGCAACCAGAACCAGCCTCCAAAGTTATATGCATATCAGGTTGCAAGCACCGTTAGGGTAAAAACCACTGATATTGGAAAAATCGGAGAAATTATTGCAACGGCAACCCAGTCAGGTGCAACCAATATTTCATCTGTAGGATTTGATCTGACAGATAGTACAAGAAAGAAAGCAGTAAATGATGCCCTGGCAATAGCCACAAAAGATGCTACAGATAAAGCTAATGCAATAGCTCAATCAATGGGATTGAAAATAGATAAAATTTCCTATGTTACGGAAAGCGGAGTAAGCGTTCCAGGTCCAATAATTTCTTTGCAGGCTGAATCAGCAGCAAAAGCTGGAGCTGTTAACCCGCCTCCTATTTTGCCGACAGAGGTCGAAGTGATGGCAAATATTACAGTAGTGTTTATGTTTACCAAATAAACACCAGCGGGATCATTTATTGATACGATTTCATTAATTGCATTTTTAAGGAACTATCTCTTATAATTATCAGGAGATAGTTCCTATTTTTTTAATTGAGAAATTGTGAAAAATAACATAGTAGTACAAGTTTTATGAGGTTTATTGATAAGCTTTTGCATTTTAACACCATCATTTTAGCCTTATCTGTTTCAAGAACCATTTTATTATTTAGGAAGCAAATAGCTTAAATTTATCTGCTGTTAAACCATCATAATAGTTTTTAATAATTGAGGGAGGCAAAATTGAGAATTAACAATCACCCGATTTTAGGTGAAGAAATAAAAAGCAAAGAGGTTGAAGTAATAGTTGACGGCAAGATTATCAAAGCATATGAAGGTGAAATGATTGCCTCAGCTCTTGTTGCCTCCGGAATTAAGATTTTTAGATACACATCTAAATATAATGAACCAAGAGGTTTATTTTGTGCAATAGGAAGATGTACTGATTGTGTTATGGAGGTAAACGGCAAACCTAATGTCAGAACTTGTGTGACACCTGTAGAAGTTGGGATGGTTATAAATACTCAGAAAGGCCTTGGTAATTGGAAGGAGAATAAAAATTGAAAACCGAACTTGCAGTTATAGGTGCTGGGCCTGCAGGGTTAAGTGCTGCAGTAGAAGCAGCTAAAAATGGTGTTGACGTAACAGTAATTGACGAGAATAAGAAACCAGGTGGACAGCTTTTTAAACAAATTCACAGATTTTTTGGTTCTGAAGAACATCTGGCTGGAACCAGAGGTTTTGAAATTGGAAATATGCTGCTTGATGATGCAAAAAAGTACGGCGTAAAAGTATTGCTTGATAATGTTGTATGGGGGCTTTTTTCAGATTTGAAACTTGGAATTTCTGATAATGAAAAAGTTTCAATAGTTGAGGCTGATAAAATTGTCATTGCAACTGGCGCTATAGAGAATTCTCTTTCATTCCCCGGATGGACACTACCCAATATTATGGGTGCTGGTGCTGTGCAAACAATGATTAATGTTAACAGGGTTTTACCTGGAAACAGAGTTTTAACTATTGGTTCAGGAAATGTTGGGCTTATTGTTTCTTATCAGCTCATACAGGCTGGAGCAAATGTTGCAGCAGTTATCGAAGCCATGGATCATGTTAGTGGATATATGGTTCATGCATCAAAGATTGCAAGGATGGGAGTTAAGATTCTAACCTCTCATACAATAACCAGGGCTATGGGAGACAAATTTGTTGAAAATGTGGAAATTGCAAAAATTGATAAGAATTTCGATGTTATAGCCGGGAGCGAAGAGATATTTAATGTGGATCTTGTATGTATTGCAGTAGGTTTAAGGCCTTTAAATGAATTATGCTGGATGACAGGAATAAAATTTGAATATTTACCTGAACTTGGAGGTTTTATTCCAATTCATGATGATAATATGCAGTCAAATATAAATGGCATCTATGTTGCTGGAGATGTTACAGGTATAGAAGAGGCTTCTACAGCAATGGAAGAAGGTAAGCTTGCCGGAATAGCAGTAAGTCTCGCGCTTAGAAAAATTGAAAAGAAAAAAGGTCTTAGTATGGTAACTGAAGCACGGAGAAGGCTCAGGATGCTGAGGCAAGGACCATTTGGAAATCTAAGACAAGAGGCCAAAGAAAAAGTAATTAAAAAATACTATACCTAGGAGAAAATAACAAATGTTTGATAAAAAATATCTGGAAAAACTTAAGAAATTAAATGGTTATCCATCAGAACAGAGGTTAAACGAGGGAGCTGTTGCTGTAATAGAATGTATGGAGGAAATTCCATGTAACCCTTGCGAAACGGCATGCCCAAAAGGTTCCATAAAAGTGGGTGACCCTATTACAAATTTACCCTCATTTAATGAAGTTTGCACCGGTTGCGGCAAATGTGCCGTAGTTTGTCCCGGACTTGCGATATTTATAATTGATAAGACTTATTCGGATACGGAGGCCTTGATTACAATCCCCTATGAACTGCTGCCACTGCCAGTGAAGGGTGCCAAAGTCATGGGACTTAACAGGCAAGGTGAATCTGTATGTGAAGGTAGGGTTATCAGAGTTAGTGCAAGTAAGAATTTTAATAAGACTGCTCTTGCAGCGATTGCTGTTCCTAAAAAGTTTTCCGATGATGTAAGATTTTTTAAACTGGCTGTTTGATTATCAGATTTAATTCAATTTAGTGGAATTAAAAAATAATGCTATTTTTTGAAGGGATAAATAATGAATGAAGATAATATAATAATATGCAGATGTGAGGAAATAACTTTAGGAGAAATTAAAAAAGCAATTAGGGAAGGTGCCCATAATACTGATGCTGTAAAAAGAATGACACGGGCCGGAATGGGGCTTTGTCAAAATAAGACATGTTATAGCCTTATTGCAAGAATAATAAGTAAAGAAACAGGGAAGGGAATTGATGAAATTACGCCATTTACAACCAGACCACCTGTCAGACCAATAAAGGTGAAATGCTGGGAAAGATAACATGTTCAGAGTATTTTTGAAATATGATAATTGATATGTCCAGTAAGATATCTGAATATTTTACAATTCCTGTTACACCCCCATTTAGATTAGATTTCAGTGTTTGGGCACTAAAAAGAAGGCCAAAATATTGGGATTTAGTGCTTTTGCAGATAAAATGGAATAAATATTTTCGGAATCATCTCCAACTGCAGCAAGGAATTATCGTTAATTATAGTTTTTCACTAAAGTTGTTTTTATTTCCATGATATAATAAACAAACAATGGAAGAAAAAGATTTTAAAAAACTTTTAACTGAACAAACTGAAGAAATCAAAAGGCATAGTAAGATGCTGCTTGAAGAATTCCAAAGTCAATTAAAAGTTATAGCTGAAGTTCAGGTTGACCACAGCCACAAACTTAATGCTTTATACTACCATGCTACTCACCATCTATTATCTTAACGAAATTAATTTCTTTTAATCAATTTTTATTTAAATAATTTTATAGATACTGGTAAAATAATTATAGTGTTAATTTTTTTTACTATGCATACAAAAAAAGAGGTGAAAACTTATGAGTATAACACAATCACAAGACCCAATTTGCCAAAGTTGTGGTATGCCACTCACAAAAGATGAATATTTTGGCACAAATAAAGATAAAAGCAAAAGTGAAGAATATTGTTTCCACTGTTTTCAAGATGGTAAATTCTTAGATGAAGGAATTACTCTGCAACAGAAAATTGATAAAAATATAAAATTTGGCATTCAAATGGGAATGCCCGAAGAAATGGCAAGACATATGTCAGAAAACATACTACCAAAACTTAAGAGGTGGAAGTAGAAATCGTAAAATATATTGATATAAAAATATTAAATTAACAAGATTATGAAAATTATTGAAGATGTCCTGCAATCAAAAATAAAACCGAAGGAAAAGCAGATTAAGCTGGTTGATGCAGTTATTTCCGGCAAAATTCAAACCAACGAGTTTATCGCTTTTTTTGAGTCAGCGAATGATGTTGATAAAGGCACTTGTGCTGATGTGATGAAGAATGTTGCGGTACAAAAACCAGATATGCTTGCACCTTATATTGATATTCTTTTGAAATATATCAATTACCCATTGCCAAGAGTCAAATGGGGTGTGCCAGAAGCCATCGGCAATATGGCTAAAGATTACCCTGACAAAACGGCCAGAGCAATCCCATACCTTTTGAAAAATACACTCGATGACAAAACCAATACCACTGTTATCAAGTGGTGCGCTGCTTTTGCTCTTACTGAAATTGCCAAGCATAATGCTCAAACTCAAAAACAATTATTGCCAATCTTTGAAAAAATAATCAATACCGAGAAAAATACCGGTGTGAGGAATGTTTATACCAAAGCTGTAAAAATAATTGAAAAAGGAAAATAAAAAGATCAAGAAATACTGCAATGCATTAGTATTAGGGGATTAGAATTTAAGATAGTTGAGTAGAAGTTAATTTTCGAGGATGTTATTTATTATATAGAAAATAAGCTAAAACAATTTAAACTGGTAATAAAAATGATAAATCTAAATAAAGAATTGATTGCACCCTGTGGGATGAACTGCGGTATATGCAGCAACTATCTTGGTTATAAAAATATTATGCATTATGTATTGCAAGGGTGCGCCTGAGATTTAATTATTTTTTAAGGCTTTGAATATTGTATGGATATTTCTGGATTTTTCTTTTAGTGTTGAAATTTCTTCATCTGTTACAGGTTTGAAATTATCAGCTATATCGCAAGAAAGCCAAAGAAGTTCAGCATGGCTTGGAGATACTGCTGAAGTTACCGGAAGGGAAAGTGTAAATCGCAATCCAGGCGAAGCTTCTTCATAGCTGTCGGAAGGCACATACCAGCATTTTTTCCACCTGGTTTTTTCACCTTTTTTAAGAGCCCTTTTGGCTAAGGCTTTTAAAGCCAAGGATTGCCATTCCTTTCTCCTTGCCTTGTTTAATACTGCAGGTCCGAAATTATGCTTAAACCATAATACCCAATTAAGAGGAAATAGCATGCTCACAAAATCATATGCGTCAATCATTGCAAGTGCTGCTTCTTCAGAATGTGCAGTGAAACCAAGATATTTTACAAGTCCTTTCTCCTTTGCTTCAATAAAGGTCCCGAGTGCCCCACCCGGACCAACGATCTGATTTACTTCCTCAAGTGTTGTTACTGCATGGAACTGATATAGGTCAAAATAATCCGTCTTTAATTTTTTTAAAGAATCATGCAGCTCTTTTTTTGATTCTTTCCCGGTACGTTCCAGTGTTTTGCAGGCAAGAAA
>JAMCVO010000077.1 GCA_023475715.1 Actinomycetota bacterium | reverse complement strand
GATAGGATTATTTTATATATTGACTCTTTACATGGGGCTTGGCGCTATGACAAATGGAGTAATTGATTTGACTAATGACAATATGTCAGCACCGCTTCTGGCAAAATCATTTGGAATTTTGCTTTTTGCAATAATTTCTGCAACGGCATTTGCAACAATACTGGGAACAGTCAGCGGTCTCATAGTTGCATCATCCGGGGCAGTGGCCCATGATTTAATGGACAGGTTCATAGGTTTGAAGATGAGTGACCGCAAAAAAGTAATGGCGGGGAAAATTACCGCAGTTGGAGTTGGTGTAATTGCGATGATACTCGGAATAGTGTTTAAAGGAATGAATGTGTCTTATCTTGTAGGATGGGCTTTTTCTGTCGCAGCATCTGCAAACTTGCCGGCAATTTTAATGCTTCTATTCTGGAAAAAAACTACTGCAAAAGGCATAATTGCGTCAATATCTACAGGATTAATTTCAGCGCTGGTTTTGATTTTGCTTTCTCAAAAGACTTTTAATGAGGTTTATAATATTCCTAATGTAACAGCGCCGGTTCCAATAAATAATCCTGCAATAATATCAGTACCTTTGAGCTTCATAGTTTTGATAGTAGTATCACTGTTTACACAAGCTAAGAAGGAGAACATTGAAGCTGAAGCTGTAAAAATAAAATTGGACCTGGCGGAAGAACAACCTGCAGTAGATTAAAAAATAGGTATATTGACAGAATGCATGATTATCGGCTTTGGAGGTTTTTGAATTAATTTACTGTTAAAAAAATGAGGCTTGATAAAATATCAAGCCTCATTGATTAACATCTATTAGATAGATTAAAGACAATTACTGCAATTACTTATGCTAATTTCCTGAAATGAATTCCACAAAGCGAGTAGCCAATTACATAAGGAAATAATCCCGGGTATTTAAATAAACTCCATAAAATTAACAGCCAGAAATACCTTCTGCCTCTGTTTTTAACACCCAGTATCCATAATGAGCCGAATAGTGCCCGCACATGGTACATTTTCATTCTCCTGACTTTTCGTTTTGGAGGATGGAACTCTCTTAAGAAAGTTTTTATTCGTTCATAATAAGCTTTAGGACTATATATGGTTTTAAGTATCTTATTATAGCCGCTGAAAAGCTGCTTTATATCCATCTTTGGTTCAAAATTCAAAGTAGATTCTATGGTGTTGTTTGCTGATGACACCTTATCTTTTTGGATTCTCTTCGTTTCGACCAGCCTTTTGTAAAGTTTGGTTTTGGGCAGAGCAGTAAGGAGCCCGACCATTGCAGTTATGATCCCGCTTTTCTGGATAAACTCAATCTGTCTCTGGAAGATAGAAGGCGTGTCACTGTCAAAACCAACAATAAATCCTGCCTGTACTTCCAAACCTGCGTTTTGAAGCTTCTTTACTGATTGAAGCAGGTCTCTGTTCTTATTATGATATTTGCTGCATTCTTCTAAACCATTGGGATCAGGTGTTTCAATTCCTATAAATACTGTTGTAAAATTTGCTTCAGTCAGTAATTTTATTAATTCTTCATCATCGGACAGGTTAATGGAAACCTGAGTATTAAAGGAAAATGGATAACTCCTCTTCTTTTGCCATTGAATTATTGCAGGAAGAATCTCTTCTTTCAGCTTCATTTTATTTCCAATTAAATTATCATCAACGAAAAATACCCCTGCACGCCAGTTTATGCTATATAAAGCATTTAATTCATTGATTATCTGTTCCTTTGATTTTGATCTTGGTTTTCGCCCATTTAATACAACTACATCACAAAACTCGCAGTCAAAAGGACATCCTCTGGAAAATTGGATGCAAAGTGAGTTGTATTTGGATATATTGATCAGGTTCCAATCCGGGACAAGCGTCTTACTTATATCTGGAAATGTATCAAACGAAGAATAAATCTTTTTACAATCATTTTTCTTCATATCTTCAATGAATATGGGCAGAGTAGCTTCTGCTTCCCCCAGGAATATGTGGTCCACATCAGGGAAATCTTCATGTCCGGTGGTAAACAGGGGACCTCCGGCAACTACAGGTTTTCCAAATTTTTTAACTTTTTCAATAACCTTCATAGTCGATTCTTTTTGAACAATCATTGCGCTTACAAACACATAATCCGCCCATTTGATGTCACTGTCAGTTAAATTTTCAATATTCATATCAACAAGCTTTTTATTCCAATCCCCTGGAAGCGCTGAAGCAATACTCAGCAATCCTAAGGGTGGATAAGCGGCTTTTTTACCGATGATTTTCAAAATAGACTCAAAGCTCCAAAATGTTTGAGCATATTTTGGATAAACCATCAAAATATTCTTGCTTTTATTTTTATTTTTTAAGCTATTTACTTTTTCTATATTTGTATCTTGAGCCATTTATAACTCATTCCTTTTTTTATCTTACTTTTTTAAAATCTGCACAAAATCTGCATAAACTCAGCAGCCACCACCCACATCAAGCGGCCGCTTTTGATGTTAGACGATTAATTATCAAAAAAGTTACTTTAAAATTATTCTAAAGTAGCATCCATAACATATAGCATTTATGGCATAAATATAATTAAATCCTCATGCAGTTTAATAGATTTTACTACATAATATGGGAATATTGAATATATAAGTTGGAATGTTTTATTTTGGTATATATTGTTACTTTTAAAATATGAATGGTTCTTACTTGAGACACTAATGCTTAGATTTATTATATTTACAAAACTTATTAATTATCCTAAAATCATATTACGTATTATGTATAATTAGGTTTTAGTGATATTAGTATGGAAAAAGAAATAAAGTTTTATAGCAGCGGTATAAATTAAGAGATGTTTATGATTTTTAAATATTATATTCATATTGGAAGGAAATATTTATGTCAAAACAAGTAGGGCTGGCTGTTATCGGAAGCGGCAGAGTTGCCTACACTCATTTAACGGCAATAAATGATCTGAAAAACAAGGCAGAATTGATAGCCACTGTTGATATCGTAGAAGAAGTGGCGAAAGAAGCAGCTTTAAAATTTAAGGCCAAAAGATATTATACTAATTTAGATGATGCATTAAATGACAAAGAAATAAATTCTGTGGTTATCTGCTTACCACATTATCTTCACAAAGATACATGCGTAAAAGCTGCTAAAATGGGTAAAAATATTTTAATTGAGAAACCTTTAACAAATACTGTTGAAGAAGCTAAAGAAGTAATTGAAACTGCATCTCAGAATGATATAAAACTTATGGTAGGTCAAAGTCAGCGTTTCCACGCAGCAGCGCTGGAATCAAAAAGAATTTTTAGTAGTGGAAGAATAGGTGAAATTATTGATATAAGTATAAGTTTGCTTGGATATGTTGATAAACCACCTACTTTATGGTGGACTTCCAAGGAAAAGACCGGAGGTTTATTAATACCATTATGGGGTTCACATATAATCGATTATATATTATGGCTTTCAGGAAAGTTTCCCAATAGGGTTTATGCTGAAACATTATCATGCAACCCCGTTTGGGAGGGAGAAGACGAAGTCAATATAGTGTTAGGTTTTGATGAAAATATGATGACAAATATAGTTATGTCTTATAATGCTCATACTACTCAATCTGCAGGGGAAGGATTTATATTGCCGACTCCAAAATATAACAGGTATATAATTGGAACAAAAGGGACGCTGCATTTGACAGATTATACAGAGTTATTTTTAAACGAAGAATTAATAGTAGGCGGTGAGCAAAAACCTTCAATTTTTTATCTTCAGATGGAAGAATTCTTAAATTCGATTTTAGAAGACAGGGAACCTTCTATTTCAGGAAAAGATGGATTTAGAGTGATACAAGTTATGGAAGCTTGCAGAATATCTGCGGAAAAACATGAAGTTATCAGGTTTTAAATAATTTCGATAAAATTATTTTTTTAGCATTTGATTTTATAAATTATTAATTTTTAACTTTGTATATAACTAAAAGAATACTATGGGATCACTGGCAAACGGTGTGCTGGAAGCAGACATAAAATCTGCAGCAAAATTGATGCGTTATATTGAAGAAGAAGACCTCAGGGCTATAGATGAGTTGAAGCTTCTTTATACAAATACCGGGCATTCTCATGTCATTGGCATTACTGGACTTCCAGGCTCCGGGAAAAGCACTTTAATCGATGTGATGATAGATTATTTCAGGTTGGGCAAAAAAACTGTAGGCGTTATTGCGGTAGACCCGTCAAGCCCTTTTACGGGCGGCTCTTTTCTCGGAGATAGAATCAGAATGCAGAAGCATTCTTTTGATAAAGGTGTTTTCATTAAAAGCCTGCCTACCAAAGGGTGGCGGGGAGGCATATCAAAGGTTACTTCAAGAATGATTACTGTTATGGATGCAATGGGCAAAGATATTATTATTGTTGAAACAGCAGGCGTTGGGCAAACTGAAGTTGATATCAAAAATCTGGTTCACACCACCGTTGTTGTCCTGAGTGGCGGCCTGGGTGATTATATTCAAATTATAAAGGCTGGGATTTTGGAAATCGCCGATATTTTTGTAATTAACAAAGCTGATAAGAATAATACGGAAGATCTCGAGTCTGATCTTAAAAACTTATTTAGTCTGGATACTGACGGCGCTAAGGAAAGTGCTGGCTGGAAGCCTTATGTTTATTTAACAGAGGCAGCAAACGATAAGGGTGTGGGTAAGCTTGTCGAAGGGATATTTGCGCATGAGAACTACCTCAGGTTATCAGGCAAGTTCAGCAATTACTTTAAAACTAAGTCTAACAGCGACATGAAAGAAATTATCAGCGATTACTTGTCCAGCGTACTGTTTGAGAAGCTTGAAAATGACAGCTTATACAAGAAACTGCTGGATGATTTGATCCATAATGGCAGCGACCCATATACTGCAGCAGAAAAAATTTTAAGCCAGTTTCTTAACTTCAAAAAATAAATTTTTCAAATATAAAAAGGAGATCCATTAATGTCTGATGTAAGAAAAACTACAAAGGATATCTTAAGGGAAAAAATAGGTCAAAATAAGAGAAAGCCTTTATTTGATAAGGAAGCTTTAAGCGGCATTAAAAAAGATTTTGAAGAATGGAAAAGCGGTACCGTTAAAGAAAATGACAGGAATAAATGGTTTGTTACCCCGCAAACCATATTAGGTTCTGAAATGCCCAGGGAATTAATTTATACACCTTTAAATATATCTGACCTGGATTATACAAATGATTTAGGCAATTCCGGTCAGGCTCCTTTCACACGAGGTCTGCATCCAAACATGTATAGAGGTAAAAAGTTCACAATAAGACAGATTAACGGATTTGGCGGACCCGAAGATACCAATGAACGGCTGAAATTCATGTTAAAAAACGGCGCCACCGGCCTCAGCGTAATTTTTGATATCCCTACTGTGCAGATGTATGATTCTGATGATCCAATATCGCGCGGGCAGGTAGGAACTTCGGGTGTGGCCATAGATTCAACCGGTGACATGGAGATACTTTTTGATGGTGTGGCAATTGAAGATGTAACTATTTCTCTGGTAACTCATTATCCATCAAATACTGCGATCCTTTTCCCGATGTTTTTGGCAATGGCTGAAAGAAGAGGCGTTTCGTGGAATAGTTTAAGGGGAAGCATACAAAATGATATAACGCTGGAAGAAGTTGTGAGAAGCGGCCCGGAATATATCCCGCCCAGAGATTGTTTCAGGATGCAATGTGACAATGTTGAATTTACCCGCAGGGAAGTTCCCAACTGGAACTTCATAACCTTAAATGGTTATAATCTTCACGATTTCGGCACGTCAGGTATAACTGAAATGGCTGTAGCTATTTCAAATGGAATGGAAACAATAGATAACCTGATTGCAAGAGGATATGATGTTGATTGGGTAGGTGAAAGACTTGCATTTTTCTGGTCAATTGCAAGTGATTTCTTTGATGAAGTTTCAAGGATAAGAGCAGCAAGAAGGCTCTGGTATAAAATAATGAAGCATAAATACAATGCTCAGAATCCAAGATTAATGTGGATGAGATGCCATGTTCAGACATCCGGAATCACTCTTACCAGGCAGGAACCTTTAAATAATATAATAAGGGCCGCTATCCAGGCGCTTTCTGCTGTAATGGGTGGTGTCCAGTCACTTCATGTTGATTCTTATGATGAAGCTTATGCGGTTCCGACAGAAGAAGCAGCCTTGCTTTCGCTTCGAACCCAGCAGATTATCCAGAGTGAAACAGCCGTAACTGAAGTTGTAGATCCTTTAGGCGGTTCTTATTATGTTGAGGCTCTGACCAATGGTATTGAAAAGAGGATTCTTGATGAAGTTGAAGAAATTGAAAAACTGGGCGGATATGTGGCAGCAATAGAAAAAGGCTGGATTCATAGAAAAGTGGCAAACCATTTTCATAACGAACAGGCTAAAATTGAAAAAGGGGACATAAGGGTTGTTGGACTGAATTGCTATAAATCTACATATGAAACACCGCCAATAAACGTTTTTAAGTATCCGTTGGGTGTTGAGGAAAGGCAGGCAGCTAAGCTGGCAAAATTGAGAGAAACCAGGAATAACACAGAAGCAGAAAAAGCATTAAAAAAACTTGAAGAAGCATGCGCAGGTCATGCAAATATTGTTCCCTATTCAGTCCAGTGTGCAAGAGCAGGATGTACTGAAGGGGAAATTTTTAAGGTTTTTAAGAAAGTATTCGGACTCTGGAAGCCGCCGGTAATATTTTGATACTTTTATGTTTTGGAAATTTGGAGGTTTTAATATGAAGAAAAGAAGCATTAAGGTTTTATTATCCAAACTTGGTCTCGACGTTCACAGCAGGGGAGTTTTTATTGTTGCAAAACAACTGCGGGATGCCGGGATGGAAGTAATTTATATAGGTAATTCCATGCCTGAGCAGATAGTAAAGGCAGCAGTCCAGGAAGACGCAGATGTAATAGGCGTGAGTTCACTTGGAGGCGCCCATCTTCAACTCGGCAGGGAACTTATCTGCGAAGCTGAAAAAGAAGGAATCAAGTATAACAAAGCTTATGTAATTGGTGGCGCTATTCCACCGGAAGACGCATTAAAGCTAAAAGAAATGGGTTTCGATGATATATTTGCATCAGGCGCGACAAAAGAAGAAATAATTTCTTCAATTAATAAAATAGTTGACAAAAAATAAAGGCAAAAATTTTTTCTTTTTTATAATTTCTCGAAATTAATTTTTATTTAATAAATTTGTTCTTGACAGCATAAATTAGAAAAAATAAAATGATATTACATAGTATGTATTATTGGTAGCATTTCATGAAATATAGAACAAAATAAAAAAATTGTATAAATTTGTATAGATTAAAGAGGTTAAAATGCGGGAATT
>JAMCVO010000701.1:5740-7370 GCA_023475715.1 Actinomycetota bacterium | reverse complement strand
TACTGGTTTATTTTATAAACAGGAGATTTGGAAGGAGGAATCATCATGAAGAAATTTACGATTCCAAGAATTGCTCATTGTGACGAAGGTCATTGAATTTGGTCCCGGGCAAGACCTTAATCTGCCCATTATAATTGATAAAAAATTTGTGAAAGGTTTTAGTTATTCATTACATTAATAACATACTAATACAAGGCAAAAATGCACAGGAATAAGCCAGTAATTATTGGTGCAGTTGGAGCAGCCGGATTATTGATAGTATATTTTGGAATATTGACCTGGGCCATTTCTCTAAGACATGCCTTAGAAATATTTACCGGGATCTGGTACTGGATCATAATACTGGCAGTTGGTTTTGGTATTCAGCTGGCACTTTTTTCATATATAAGAATCAATATTCGCAAAAAAGGTGCAGCTGAAACAGCGGAGATAGCAGCTTCAGGCGGAATCTCGACAGGTTCAATGATCGCATGCTGTGCTCATCATATAGTTAATATTTTACCAATCATAGGATTAGCAGGTTTATCTGCAGCCTTAACCTTTTTTGAGAAATATCAGATTCCTTTTATTATGCTGGGAATTTTTTCAAACCTGTTTGGAATCACAATGATGTTAAATATCATTCAAAAAACAGGGATTTATTCAAAAAATAACATCTTTATTAAAACCATATTCGTCCCTGACATGAAGGTAGTCCGTAATATTGTGCTGATCCTGTCTCTTATAATTGTCGGTTTTTCATTCTTTTGGACTTCACGCTAATTGCAAAATATAAAAAGGAATAAATTGCAGAAAAATAATTATATCAATATTAAAATAAAAAGTATAAAAACAGCAGTAAATATACTGGCAATAATTTTAATCTTAACTTCAATATTAATCAGCCCCATTCCCGGAAATTATCTTACCGCCCAATCGCTTGATGAAGACCTTCAAAATATAAAAAAAGAGAAGGAAGAGGTCAAAAAAAAGGTTGAAGAAGTAAAAAAACAGGAACAATCTTGTTTAGTTGAAGTCAATAAAGTGGAAACACAGCTTGTTGATTCTCTCTCTCAGTTAAACGATCTGCATGACAGACTTTTAGATGTAAAAAGTTCAATAGATAAGACTACCATTGATCTTGTAATTAAGGAACAGGAATTAAAAGAAATAAATGAAGAATTAAAGGAAAAAACAGGTCTTTTAAATCAAAGAATTTCAAATATTTATAAAAATGGAAATCACAATATACTCGAAGTATTGTTAAAAACTGAAAGTTTTATTGAATTCATTTCAAGGGCAAAACTTATGGGCCTTGTTGCAAGACAGGATTCTGAAATTTTACAAGATATTAAAGATAAAAGGACAGCTAATTTAAATGTTAAAAGAACAATCCTGGATCTAAGAGAAAAGCAGAGAGAAAGAAAAGAAGAAATCTCAAGACTTGTATCTCAGGCAGAAGAGAAACAAAAAGAAATTGAAAGTATTTACAATGAAAAGAACGGACTTCTTTCTAAAGTCAGAGCAGATAAAAATGCCCTTCTGGCAATAGAGAATGATCTTGAAAAAAAAGAAGCAGAGATAAGCAGGATTCTGGAAAGCTACAGATATGGAAGCACGCCTGGAAAATTTATATGGCCAGTTGCAGGTT
>JAMCVO010000701.1:0-5730 GCA_023475715.1 Actinomycetota bacterium | reverse complement strand
GATATAGTTGCCCGCAGTGGAACACCTATAAAAGCTGCAGATGGAGGACAAGTTATCCAGGCCGAATATAGCAGGAGCTATGGTTATTATGTTCTTATTTACCATGGAGGCGGCTTTGCAACAAGATATTCTCATCTTTCTGGTCTTAATGTTTCTGCCGGGCAGCTCGTTGAGAGGGGCCAGGTGATAGGGTTTTTGGGGTCCACAGGTTGGTCAACTGGGCCGCATTTGGATTTCGAGGTAAGAATTAACGGAGTGCCTCAAAATCCACTTCAATATTTGCAATAGCTAAACCAGGATAAATATAAACAGAGATACCGGACAAAATATAATAAAATCCGGTATGAAGATAATAAAAGAGAGAAACCTGGCTTTGTTTGATATTTTTAGGTTATTTGAAGTTAAAAAATATTAACAAATTTTTTAGAATAATGCTGAGCAGCTAGAAGAAGGCGATAAGACAGGTTATTTCCAATAATCCTTAAAAGTTATCCAGGTTTGTTTGATCAAGTTAAAAAATTGGGAGGAGCTATATTCATTGCTTTGCAGCTTCATATTATTTTCCAACATATTTAACCAATTTTGCCGCTGATAATTTCTTTTTTCCAATGCGCGTCTTATGCTATGTCCGAATTCAGTTTCGTAAATATTTTTTATATTTAAAACAATATTTAAATCATTATTCTTAACTGCTTTCAAGATTGTTTCTAACGTAAGCTTTGAAGAATAAGCTGCATTGAATATACCGGCGCCGGTTATCGGATTGCAGAGACCTGCTGCATCTCCAATCAATATGAAATTTCTTAATGCCGGTATTTCAACGATTCCGGAAACAGGAATAAGTCCTGTAACTACTTCTCTGTAAGTCAAATTTAGATATTCCCTGTTTATCAGGTTTGACCTGCACAATTGTTCCTTGAAAAGAGTTAAAATATCTTTCAAGCCTATGCTAGAGTTAACATGTTTATTATTTAAATACTTAATAAATTGATCACAAATTTCTAAACCCACACCGATATTCATGCTTCCATTTTTTGGAAAAATCCACCCGTAACCACAATATAAATAGGGTGTAAAAAATATTTTATTTCGGTTGTTTACTGTTTTAAAAATTTCCTTTTCTTTTATTTTGATTTTTTCCTGAATTGCCGTTACAAAGCTTTTATTTGTTGAGCCGATAAATTTTCCTACAAAAGAACAAGGCCCATCCGCTCCCACCACTATTTTAGCCTTTATTTTAAAACCAGCGTTTTTCTTTCTATCAAATATCGTTGAGATAGTCCAGTTTGAGAATACCGGTGGATACTCATGTACGAATTTAAAATTTTTATCTTTCGATTCAGGTATTTCGATAGAAACAATTTTTGCACAATTTATAAATCTTCCCCCGTCTCTTTTAAACCTGGTTACAAGGTCTTTTACAAAAATATCTCTATCCAGAATAAATCCCGGGGATTTGGTTTTAGCTATAACTTCAAAACCATTCAAATCACCCAGATATGTATCCATGAAGTCAGTCTGGTTGTTAATTCCTGCAATTTTAAAGTCAAAAAGGTTAGCAATATTGGCAGGCACAAATTCTGCACATCTTACCGGCCTGTCCACATTCTTTTTCTTTTCAACAAGCACTGTATCCAGGCCATTCTTTTTGCAAAAGTAAGCCAAACTTGCACCTGCGGGCCCGCTTCCAATTATCAGAACATCACACTCAATCATCTTTATTAAATATTTCCAGAATTTTCTTTAATAATGGAATTTTCAACTCAGTAAAGCCCTCAAACTTTCCATTATGAGCTTCTTTTTCTTTACCCAAATCATAACATGTTTTATTATCTATATTTATCAGTACCCCAGGAAGACCTATTTTCTCAAAATCTTCTTTATGCTTTATATAAAATGCTTCACAGCAGCAGCCGGCAAAAAATTTTACTCCCTCAGCTTTTAACCTTTTTAAATTTTCTTCAAGACATTCATAGCTAATTATTGTTATATTTCTGATTCCATTCCGATTAGCAAGTTTAACCGCCTCTCCGAAACTGCACATTTCACAGAAATTGCATCCGTCCCTGTACCTGAAACTGCATTCCATCATTTTTACACAATATGGAAGCAGTAAAATTTCGATTTTACTTTTTATTTTTAATTTTCCAAAATGATTTCCATCAGCTTCTACAATAAAAATATCGTTAAAGTATTTTAAGGGTATTTTATATTTTTTAAATTCAAGCTTATCCAGGCACTTATTTATCGCAGATATCAGATTCTGGCTGCTTACACCCTCAATAGATTGCTGATAATTATTATAAAAATTATTTACAATTTCCCGAATATTATCCTTTCTTATTTGAATATTTTTTAGAATCGATTCAAGGTCAAATATTGCCCTGCGGGGATAAATAAAGAAATCACCTGTAAAAACAAGTTTTTTTAAAATATTTCTCTTGAGGTCAATGTCTGCCGTGCATTTAACAATGCCTTTTTCCGTTTTTTCTATTGACCTCAAAAAATAACAGCTTCTTTTTTCCTTCAGTCTGTTAATATGCTTTTTACTTTTGAAATATGCTATTTTCTGCTTCAGAATCTCCTTTTCCTTCCTGGATAATTCATCAAAATACCAGTTAACTTCAAGGGTTTCAGTAAAACCTCCAAGCAGCTTATCTATTATTTCCGTTCTTGATGGGAGGAATCCAAGTTCCCTGCTTAACCAGGTCACTCTTTCTTTAAGAGAATTAATTTCATTATACTTTAATTTTTCGATTGGGATCTTTAAAGCTCTGATCATAAGATCTAAGTTTATATCCACAAGAAGAGTGCCCTGAAACATATAAGCATTGGCAATTGAAGTTCCACCTGAGCCTGAGATTTTTTTACCATTTATTTCTATATCATTTCTTGGTCTGAAACTGGAATTTACTCCGAAACCATTAATTCCTGCAGAAGCTGCAGTGCAGAACAATTTATAATAACCTTCCGTATTTGACATCGGCAATTTAAAGCTCTCTTTGGAGAAGAAGAATTCCCAACCAATATCCCGGGTACCCCAGTAAAGGGCGCCGCCACCTGTAATTCTACGGTTTATGTCAATACCATTTTGTCTGCAGAAATCCGTTCTCAATTCGTTTTCAACAGTCTGGAAATAACCTACTAGAGCACAATGCTGGTTAAAGCTTAGAAACCTTATTGTGTCCGGAATTAAATTTTTTTCTCTTGCCTCAAGGATTGTTTCGTCAAGAGCCATATTTTCCGAAGCACTTAGGGATCCTGTATCCAGCACTCTTACCCTGTTTTTTATTTTCAAATAATTCTCCTCTAACTTAAGATTTATTTGCCTTCAAAATTGATTTTTAATAACATATACTGTTACAAGTTTTATTATTATAAGTTTTTTTTAAATATAATTGAATTTAATATGAATAGTCCAGAATTTATTCAGACAAGCCTTGCAGCAGCAATATCTCTTGGGCTAGAGCCGGGAATGTTTACGGATAGAGTTAAACTTACCGGACTTAATTTGCTTCTGACATATGATGAGGGCTGCATAGGAAAATGTGCTTACTGCGGAATATCCAAAACTGAATACACAGATTCCAACAAACACCGCAATAAAAAAACTTTCATAAGGGTTAAATGGCCTGTTTATAAACTTTCTGATTTGCTTGACGTGCTGAAGACTAAAGAAAATGATTTCGAGAGAATATGTCTTTCAATGATAACACACAGAAATGCACTGCAGGATACAAGATTTATTACCGGATTGATAAAAGACAGGATAAAGCTCCCAATTAGTCTTTTAATATCACCCACATTAATAAATAAACCTTCGGTTTTACAGGAATTTAAAGACTCAGGTGCAGAAATGATCGGGGTTGCCATTGACGCTTCGACTAAAGAAATTTTTAACAAATACAGAGGCAGCGGTGTGGGCGGGCCCCATAATTGGGAAAAATACTGGCAGGTCCTGAAATGGTCCATAGATATTTTCGGATCTTTTAAAGTCGGAATTCATCTTATTGTTGGGTTGGGTGAAACTGAAGAAGAAGCGGTCCGGATTATCTATAAGGCACATAAGCTTGGAGCAAAGACTCATTTATTTTCTTTTTACCCTGAAGCTTGCAGCAAACTTGTTGATTTGGATCCCCCAGCGCTTTTAAGCTATCGAAAAATCCAGATAGCAAGATATCTGATAAACGAGGAAAACCTGGATCCTGCAAATATAAGGTTTGACAAAGATGGCAGATTAGCTGCGTTTAACTATGATTTAAAAGAAGTACTTGATGAAGGTCATGCTTTTATGACCTCTGGCTGTCCCTGCAGTTCCAACAATAAAATATCAGCCTGTAACAGGCCTTTTGCAAATGAAAGACCGTCAGATACTTTCAGGAATTACCCCTTTGAACCAACTGATGAAGACAAGGAAATTATAGGCAATCAGATTAAAATCCTACAGGCTTTTCATGAATCTTAAAAACTTGGACAAAGTAAACAAAAACTTGCAAAAGGGTTTCAAAAAACCATTAGAAGAATTAAAAAATCCCGACAGGGAAATAATATTTGCCGTGCCAGGCTCCAAAGTGTTTATCAGTAAATATTATAAAAACAGGCCGAACAGTTTCCTGAATATAAGCATTACCGGCCATAAATGCGACCTGTTATGCAAACATTGCAAAGGCATATTGCTTAGAGATATGCTGGATTTAAATGATTATGGTGCAGATTTTAATCATGATAGATTTGATTGCACTAAAAATAGTGACAACAGAATTTTAAATATCCTGGACGGATTCTTGGAAGGAACTGTTGGCGGAATACTTTTAAGCGGAGGTTTTACTAAAAATGGAAGCCTCCCGCTTGACGGACAAATTTATAAGGAAATAAAGGAAATCAAATCAAAGTTTGGATCTAGTATAAAAATATTCATGCATCTTGGATTTGTTGACAATAACACAGCCATCAGTTTAAAAGAAAGCAACATTGATGGAGTTCTTGTAAATATAATACCGGATAAAAATGCCATTGAAAATGTTTACAACCTAAGAGGTTTTGATAAGAATGATTATTATACAACAATAAGAATTTTAAAAAATGCGGGACTGAAAATTTCACCACATATAATTATAGGTATAAGCGACGGCAGGATAACAAAAGAGTTTGAAGCAATTGATGAAATTTCTAAAATCGGAGTAGACTCTATAGTATTTGTATTGCTAAAAAAAATATCAAGTCAGATAAATTTAAATTCATCAGGAGTCAAGACAACTGAAATTTTGGACTTATTTAATTATGCGGAAAAGCTAATGCCCGATACCCCAAAAGTGCTGGGGTGCGCAAAATCATCAGGTCCTGAGCTAGACAATCTGGAAATAAGCTTATTAAAAAACGGAGTAAATACAATAGCGTTCCCTTCAGAAAAGACGATAGAATTTGTGATTGACAATAATCTTAAATATAAATTTATCGAACAATGTTGTGCGTTTATTTAGTATTTCGCTCTGTTTTTACCCTTTTGCTCGACATCATTAAGGAGTTCGTCAGCTTTTTTTAAAAGCGCAAATGTATCTTCATCTTTTTTTTCACAGATTCCTGCACTTATGGCTGATAGAACGCTGGAGAAATTATTTGTTGATATACCTTTAAAAAAGTTGTACCGGACATCTATGAATTATCTATTAAGTAATTTAGTTTTTCTCTATAATATTTGAAATTTGTCCAGGAAATTTCAGGAGGTATGAG
>JAMCVO010000335.1 GCA_023475715.1 Actinomycetota bacterium | reverse complement strand
TACCGAGAATGAATGCGAGATTAAAAGATATAGCAATAAAACTGAATTTATCTGAGTCCACTATATCAAGAGCTCTAGCAGACCATCCCAGGATAAGCAAAAAAACAAAAGAACTTGTATTAGATGCAGCATCAGAGATGAATTATCACCCCAATCTTATTGCTAAAAGCCTTGTCTTGAAAAAAACTAAAACAATTGGATTAATAATAGGTGATATAACAAATCCATTTTATCCGGAAATTGTAAAATCCGTAGAGGAAATCGCAAATAAGAATGATTTCAATATTATCTTATGCAATTCCGATTATAGCCCAGAAAAAGAATTAAAACATTTAAGAATGCTAATAGATAAAAGAGTTGACGGAGTTTTATTAATGCCTGTTGGGAAAAAAAATACATCAATAACTTATTTAAAAACCAATAATATTCCTTTTACTTTGATGGATACAATACCATCTGAAAAATATGATACTAATTGTGTCTTTATAGATCAGGAATATGGTGCATATATTGCAACCAAATTCCTGATTGAAAACGGCCATTATAAAATAGCACTGATAAATGGTCCATTAACAATTTCACCTTGTCAGCAAATGAAAAATGGTTTTCTAAAAGCTTTAAAAGAAAATAATATAGTTTTTGAGAAACAATTTTTTCTTGAATGTGACTTAAAAACTTCCGGAAGTTATAAAGTTTTAAAGGACTTTTTAGAGAAAAACAAAAAAAATTTACTGGCAGAAGTCGTATTTATCAGTGACACAACTGCATTAGGTGCATATGATGCGATTTATGAATCTGCCATGTCAATACCTGGTAATTTTTCCTTAATAGGAAATGATGATATTCCTGAAAGCAAGCATTTTACTCCACCTCTTACAACAATATCGCCACCAAAGAATGATCTGGGAGTTGCAGGGATAAACTTATTACTTGAAGAACTTGAGAACATCAATTCTATAAAAAGCTATAAACAAATACGACTTCTGCCACAATTAATAATCAGAAATTCAACAAAAAAGATCAATTGATTATTCTACTATTTAATATTCAAAAAATTTTTAGGGTTTTCTTTAAACATTAAATTAATTTCCTCTGGAGAAATTCCTTCATCAAGCATCATTGGCTGAATATTAGTTATAATATGGTCATATCCCCATCCACCATACCTGTGTAGAAGTGTTTTTAAGCATATATCATTTGAAATTAAAATATTATTTATAAAACCTTTTTCAATTAAAACCTTAATAGTCCTTACTCTCTCAATATCCCGTGCGAATGCTCCTCCAGCAAAACCGGCATCTCTTTTAGATAAATAATATTCTTTCCCGAAATTATCAAATTCAATATATACGCCTCTGGAGCAGAGTTTTGTGCAATATTCTAAATCAATATCAATATCTATATGGCATATACATATTTTTTTAACATTACATTTCGTTTTCTCTAATATCTTTATTGCTTTGATACCATCTCTTGACCATGGATATGTGTGTACTAAAATCCCTGCTCCGGTTTTTTTTTGAACCATTCCGGATGCCTTTAATACTTTCATTTCATTATTAAGTATCCCCCTGCTCAAGCCTATTTCTCCGATAACTCCTGCTCTTATATGAGTATCATCCATACCCTCTAAAATATCTTTTTCAATTTTTAAAGATATTTCTTCAACCGACAAAATATCCACTTCTTCACAATGAGTGTCCTGTGTATAATATCCTGTACCTGCAATGATATTTAAATCTAAAGACTGGGAAATCTTATATAGAGCCGAAGGATCTCTTCCGATATCTTTAGGAGTAGCATCAACAATAGTATTTCCTCCCATTTCTTTAAAATATGAAAGTTCTTCCTCTGCCAAATAAATATCATTGAGAACTAAATTATCTCTTATTGCATATGGATTCCTGGAAAGAATGTCCAAATTGGTTATTGACACTTTAATTTCTGATAAAGCAGCATTGCTTGTCTCTGTAGATACATCTGCCTGATTTCTAATATCGATAAAAATATGTTCATGGGGTGATATCATACCCAAGTCATTTTCGTCTTTCAGTCCTTGGACTGTTATTACTGACATTTAAACTCCAATTGCTTTATAATACTTTTGAATCATCAATAATATCATTCAATTTATTCCTATAATATTTAAAATTGTTCCAGCTTATATTCGGAGGAACAGCATGATCAACATAAGGAATAAATCCACCAAGAGAGACCATTCTTTTAACTTTCTCTAATTCCAAATCAATTTTTTCTATGCTTTCTAAAGCAGTTTTATCAATACCACCCAAAATTTGAAATTTAGGGTAGTTTTTTCTAATTCTTTCTATATTGTTTCCCGCCCGAATTTCAAATGGCAGCATTCCTGTTATCCCACATTCAATAAATAAAGGGATAAGATCCTCAACAAATCCATCAGAATCCACTATAAAATGTTTGACACCTCTCAATTTAGCAAAATTAACTAATCTTTTATAATAAGGCATCATAAACTCTTTAAAAACAGACGGACTGATTAGAGAACCATTGTTATATGCCATATCCTCAAAAAAATAACCGTAATCAAAATCTATTATTGAAGTTAGTTCTTCTGCTATGCTTAACCATAATTCACATAGATATTCAATTATTTTCTTAATAAAATCAGGTCTGTCGTAATACCATAAATATAAATTTTCTTCTCCAATCATAAACCTTAGAATTCCAAAGAATCCTATCGGTGAACCATAAAGAATAAGAGGAAAATCTCTATCTTTTAATTCTTTTACTGCACTTTTAATATCCTTTACAGTAAATCTCTCATTAAAATTTAAAAGGTTTAATTTTTCATTTTTTATTTTTTCCCAATCTGCTTCATTTCTTATAGGATGACCAATCCATAAAGGCACACTTCTTTCATCTTTGAAAGCAATTCTTGTAATACCATCTAAACCAATGTATTTTACTTTTTCATCAGTTTGTTCAAGAACTACTTTTTCAAATCTTGGATAATAAAACCAGTTAAAAGGAAACGGAGCTGATCCGTTATCTAATTTGAATATCTCCTTGAGATCTGTTGCAAAAAGAACATTTTCATCATAACTCGGCATAGGATATTGGATACCTGGTCCATTAATAAATTCTCCATACAATATATCTCTCGCAAACATTGTTTTTCCATTATAACCTTCGTTTCTCCATCTTTTTATTGTTCCACCCCAAAAACCAAATTCCCATTTTAAAGTTCGTTGACTTTTTTCAAAATTCAATACTCTTATAAAAATTTCTCTTGAATTCAAATAATATCCTTTCTTTTTTTATCGGTTTACCTTTTTATCAATCATATGATTAAGTTTTTCCCTGTAATACTTAAAATATTTCCATGGAACCTGAGGGGGAATCGAATGATCTCCAAACGGAATGTAACCGCCTTGTTCCAACAACCATCCAACTGGTTCTAAAAATTTATCTATTTGTTCATTCCCAAGCGCAATATTTAATTTTGATATTCCACCCATAATTTGAAGCTTGGGATATTTTTTTCTTATTGCAAGTACATTCATTCCAGCACTAACCTCCATTGGCCAAAGACCTGTAATTCCCGAATCTAAAAATAATGGAATGAGTTCACTACAATCCCCATCTGTATCTAGGAGTATAATATTTACACCCTTACCCTTTAAAAAGTTTGTTAGTCTTTTATAATAAGGTGCCATGAACTCTTTGAATATAGCCGGAGAAATCATTGATGCGGTACCAGTGGATACATCTTCCCATATATGGATACAATCTATTTCTACCCGTGATATTACCTCTTCCCAAACTGCTATCCAAATATTAGTAAGGGTATTTAAGATATCTTTCAAAAGATCTGGTTTATCATAGTAATAATAAAATAATTTTTCATATCCTATCAAGTGAGCAAGTGTACCAAATATTCCTAATGGATATCCTCCAAGCGCTAACGGGTAGTCTCTATTTTTATATTCCGTTATAAGATCATCCCACTTATCAGGGAATCTGCCCTTAATATTATCTAATCTAAGTCTTTCTTCTTTTATTTTATTCCAGCTGCCCCAGTCTTTAATTGGCCAATCTATAGCTGTAGGAATTGTCGATTCCATTTTTTGAAACACTCGCTTTACTCCATCTAAATCAATATAGATAAGTTTAGCATTGTCCTCCTCCAGTATTTTTATTTCAAAATGAGGATAAAGCAACTGCTCTACATCTATTAAAATAACTGATTTGTCAAAATTAAAGAATTCGCCTACGTCTTTATCGATTGGAAAGCCCTGTGATGGACGATAAACATTGCCCCATACTGCTAAACCATCTCCAATTTCTATTTTAGTATTCTTATTAGCTCCATTCTTCTTCCAATTATATGTCCAAGCCGCAGTATAGAGAGATGCAGTAATTGTTGATATCGTCGTAGGTATCTTTGGATAGCTTTTTTCCGGCAATCCTTGTTTATACCAATTTTTTATTGTAGACCCCCAATAAGCATATTCCCATTTCAAAGTTTGCTGACCTTTTTCAAAATTCAATACATTCAGAAAAATATCTCTTGAATTCAAATAACATCCTTTCCTTATTATTCTTTTATTGCACCAGCTGTTAAACCTGAAACAAATTGTTTTTGAAATATCAGGTACACAATAATAATTGGAATAATAGCTGCCATTGCTGTAGTAGCAAAAATATTCCATGGCGTCATATATTGACCTTGAACTTTAGTTATCTCAAGTGGAAGAGTATACAAATTCGCTTTTTGAAGTAACACCAATGCTAATGAAAACTCATTCCAGTTGAACATAAACTGAAATATTACATTTGCACCTATTACCGGTTTAGACAAAGGTAATATTATTTTTAATAGAATTTGAATATTGTTTGCCCCTTCTATCCTGGCTGCTTCAATAAGGGCATTAGGGATATTTTTAAAAAATCCTGTGAACAGAAAAATACTTAATGGCAGGCCTATAGCAATATAAGGTAAAATGATACTTAAAAGACTGTTTTGAATTCCGAAAATCTTAACAACTTTAAAAAGCGGCAACATAATAACCTGAACAGGAACCATCATCCCTGCAAGAATAAAATAAAAACTTGCGCTTCTGCCATAAAATTTTAATTTTGAAAAAGCATAACCCGCAAGTATCGCAATGATTAATATGAATATAACTGTTATTACTGTAACTATGAAGCTGTTTTTCAAAGCATTTAAAAAAAATACTTGTATTTTTCTGTATGGAAACTCGCCTTTAAATAAATAGTAATAATTTTCAAAAGTTATTTCTTTAAAACTCTGGAAAAAAAGATTTTTAAATACTCCCTGTGTTTTTCTTAAAGACAAGGATATCATCCATATAAAAGGAAATAATACTAAAATTAACCATCCATACATTATGAGATACTCAAAAATATTAAGTGCTTTTGAACCTTGATTTATTTTTATCCTGTTTTTTAACATTCTTTAACCCTTTAAAGTACCTTTTATTCGCAACCATGAAAAAAGAAGCATTATTACTAACATTACTACAGCAATCGAACTTGCATATCCATAATTATGGAAATTAAAAGCCTGATAATACAGGAAGGAAGTTAACACTTCTGTTTTATGTGCAGGACCTCCCCCGGTCATTACATATACCAAGTCAAATACCTTAAAACCACCAATAATATTCAATACAATAAGAATAGCTAAAGCCTCTTTTAACAAAGGTAGTTTTATTTTCCTTATAATTCCCAATTCTGAAGCGCCATCTATGCTTGCAGCTTCATATAATTCTCTTGGAACTTCTTTTAACCTTGCAAGAAAAATAACCATATTCCAACCTGCACTCTGCCATAAAGTTGTAACAATTATAGCAAATAAAGCCCAGGAAGGTTCTCCAAGCCAGTTACGTTTCAGGAAAGACAATCCAATACTTGATAGAATCATATTAAGTGCACCAAAAGGTGCAAAAATTCTTTTAAATGCTGCTCCAACTAAGACAGGAGGCAAGATAGCGGGAATAAAAAACATAACTCTTAGAAAATAATTACCTCTAATCTTTCCTCTGTCTATAATAACTGCAAAAATTATTGCAAAAAAATTAATAAGAAAAATGATTGCAATAGTATAGAGTGATGTGTTCAGAAGTGCCCGCCAAAAAACACTATCTTTGAATAAATTAGAATAATTTAGAAAACCAATAAATGAACCCTGTTGGCTTAACGTATTAAGTTTGAACGAGCTTGATTTTAAAACATTATATAATGGGTATAAAATGAATAGAACATAAAATGTCAAGGCTGGCAGTATCAGCATGTATCCTTCTAAATTATTAACCAATGATGTTCTTTTCAAAATTAACCCTTATAGTAAAAAGAATTAAAAATTTTTTAGTCTTTGTTCAGCCTATTATTATTTTAAAATAGGCTGAACAATTTATATAGTTATATAATTTAATATAAAGATATGCCACTCTTCTTACTTATTTTTGACCGTATCAGCTGCTTTTTGTATCATATCAACTGCACCAGCTGCATCAACATCTCCTGCCATTAACGCTTGCACGGCTATAGCAACCTCATTATAAATTTCAGGAGTATAAATAAACCTGTCTTGAGCATCTCCCTGTTCGCTGTTAACTTTATCTGCAAGCGGATATGCTGAAATTACTTCATTTTCCAGATCCCCTGCTGGAGCTATTCCATTTTTAAACATAAGTTCGTATGTTTGCTGCGTTGTAAGTTCTTTTAATAAATCAACAGCCAGTTCGGGGTATTTTGTTTTGCTTGAAGCAACCCAAACCAATGCAGTACCACCTGTCAGAATTTTATTCCCACCAGCCATTGAAGGGAACCATATTGCATCTGCCTTAATATCCTCAGGAATATCCTGAATTATAAAATTGCCACCTGGCCATAACATTACAGTGCTTCCCTGTATCCAAACAGGTAAAGCATCTTCATGAAAATTCATTGCCGATGCACCTTCCATAAATACTCCACTATCATTTAATTGCTTTATGGTTTCCATTGCTTTAATAAATATCTGATTGCCGCTCCATTTTTCCTGTCCTGCGTCTGCTTTCTTTAAAACTTCTCCGCCTCCCTGTTGATGAACAAATACCATAAACATATCCACTGCACCCCAAAGATCAGCAGTAGCAAATGCAACGGGAGCTATGCCTGATCCTTTTAGTGTATCTGCCATTGCAATTAAGTCATTGATAGTTTCGGGAGATTTCAGGTTCAGTTCTTCCAGTAAACCTTTATTTACCATTAGCTGTAGATTATTCAGAGAAGCAGCAATTGCATAGACCTTACCATCCCACGAAAGTAAATCAGGTATGTAATCATACATCTGCTTTCTCCACTCACCATTATTTGCATCCAAATAACTTGTGAGATCC
>JAMCVO010000395.1 GCA_023475715.1 Actinomycetota bacterium | reverse complement strand
CACTAAAATTATCCCAATTCCCCATAAAAAACTTTTTACTATTTTCATATAATCTTTGAGGGTGGACAGATATTCCATCATTATAAAAACAATAACCAGCTCCATGAACAATAGATAGCTTATGAGTTTGTATTCAAACTGAAGCGGAGAATTCCATAAAAATAATAATCCGATAATTCCTGAAAATGGTATTGCAATAGTCAGAACTCCGTAGAGTGATGGCATAATGTATTCGAACTTCTCGCTATAAAGCATGTCAGCAATAAACCTTGTGATCATCATTTTAAAAATACTGGCTATTATCTGAGAAAAAATAAACGCATAGACAACAGATGCTATAAAAAGTTCCTTGTCCTTAAAAGATACATTCATGTATCCCATAAACTGAATTATTGCCACAATTATTATTGTGCATAGAATAAATGGCCCCAGTGAAACAAGAGCTGAATAAGCATAGGCTCTTATATTGCTGAAGAAACCGTAATCCTTAAATAATTTTTTTAATTCAAATCCTATCCCTGCCATTTAAAATCCGCCTTATATCAATTCCTAACTTTAATAGTATTTTAAAAAACGCTGATAGATGGTCCTGTAACTTTCGACGCATTTCTTATAACCATAGAGACCTGAAACGCGATTGAACCCGTTTTCACCCATTTTCTTACGAAGCTCATTATTTTTGCAAAGCCGTATAATGGCTTTTGCTATTTTTTCGATATCCATCACCGGTTCTACCAGACCTGCTTTACCAAAGCCATCATTATTGCCGTATAAAAGCTCCTGACATCCTCCGACATCAGTTGTTACAAAAGGTTTCTTTGCCGCCATACCCTCAAGTATCACAAAAGGCTGCCCTTCGCTTATGCTTGTCATTACGAGTATGTCAATATCTTTTATATAGTCCCGCACATCAACTTTCCCGGTAAAGGTTAAGTCGTCAAGACCCAATCTGTCAGCAAGCTGTTTGCATTCCAGGAAATATTCTTCATCTTCATCTATAGGTCCGAAAATAAAAAATTTTGCATTTTTAATTACGTTTTTTACAAAATTGAAGCTCTGTATCATTGTTTTTATATCCTTAATTGGTACTATCCTTGTAATTGTTGCTATATTGATGTAATCATTCCGACTCTGGCTCTCTTCCGGTTCTTCCGATTCAATGCCGGCAAATGCTTCTATATCGATTCCGTTTGGAATAATTTTTATCTTTTCGGCAGGGCAGCCAAGCTCTATCTCAATCTCCTTGTTTTTTTCAAACAATGTTAAAACTTCATCGGACAATCCGTAAACACAATTGCATATATTGTAGAAGAACTTGATCCACATGTCTTTGAAGTATCCTTTTGCCCAGGTGGACTTAATAATTTCTTCTTCCCTCTCTCTTGAATAGATTCCATGTTCCGTAAGAAGCATAGGTTTTTTGTAAATAAATTTAGCCATTGCGGCAAGCAGACCTGCGTACCCATTTGCAGCACTATGATATAAATCAGCTTTGGGCAATTTATTATTTAGAAGAAAAAATAGGGGTACGAGCATTGACCTGACGGTCCAGAAAAACTCAGTAAAGGGAACCGAACTGAATTTTTCAGTATATGCTTCCCTGAGTATGTCAAAAAAGTTATGACTCATAAAAAAATCCATTTCATTTTTTATTCTTTTTTCAGCCATTAATTTGAAAATGTAACTCCATTGAACCTTCTGGCCCGTGATGAGAAATTTAAGGTTTATAATCTCATCTTTGGACAATCTGTATCTCTTTCCGTATTGCCCCCTGTTCTTGAGCATTTCATCAAGAAATACTTCCTGAACGGAAACCACGTTTTCAGGAAGCTTGTATTTGTAAGCACCTCTGTATTTTTCTTCTGCACCTATTGAATAAATAATAAATTCATATTCAGGCATATTTTTTATGAGTATCTGTACCCATGTTGAAACACCTCCCGTAACATGAGGGTAGCTTCCTTCAAGATATAAGCATACTTTCAAAAGTTACTCCGCCTCCAGCTTTAAATTACTGACTGCATCTTTTAACGTCAGCAAATAAGCATTTTCGGAAATTTTTAAATAGTCAACCTTTTCAGATTCGATTATTTTGCTTTTTGTTCTCATAATGCAGTAAATATCCGGTCTGAAATTTTCCGTATATATTGTTATTGTGTTATCCCCGTATTCAATTTTAGGTTTGCTTTCAAGATATTTCACGAGCTCCTGGCTGGCTGAAGATATGGTAAAACTCCTGAGCCATTTATAACTTTGAGTGACTTGTCCAACCATTGAAGCAAATTCTTTTGACAGCTGATCCCAGCTCTTGCCGCCATTTCGCTCGGGATCAAGAACGTCATCAGGATGAACAAAATGAGCAAATAAACCGTATAAATTAACTCCGTTATAAATGGACCACATTGTTTCGTCTTTATTTTCATAGCCTGCCGAAATTCTCGGGAATTCTATTATTCCATCGTCAGCTATACTTAATTCCTGAGTATATACGTCTCTTTCCTTGTTTGGAAGATAAACAGAAGATATTATTTTTAAATCAGGATTTGCCGTTAAGACTGCTTTTCGGCCTTCGGGGCTCAAAATATTGGAGGGTGGGACATATGCTCTAAATGAATACTGACTAAAAACACTTTTCATAAATCTTACAAGCTCTTTTACTGACTCGGCCATATCGTTTTCACTTTTCCAGGGCATATATCCCAGATCCTGTTTTATAAAACCCTGCAAAGCAAGAGACTGATGATTATAACCATGGAGTCCCATTTCACCGCCAATGCCAAGCAGCTCTTTGCCATAGATAAGAAGATTCTGCATATCTTTTGAGTCTCCTTTGACAAGCGGCAATTTAGTATTGTCATTATATGACTCAATTGCAAAGCTTGAATATTTTATATCAAATTTTTTAGATATCTTTATCATGTCTGTCCACCAGACTTCTTTGTAAAACTGAGGGATATCCCTGCTGAATTCCTCATAAATCTTTTCATCTCTGCCTGCGGGGATTGGAGCCGGAAAATCATCTATATGCAGCATTTTTACGTTGATTATGGGATAAATAAGATTATCTTTTCCAATTCCTATAATTCCTGCAAGAATTCCCCTGTTATTTTTTTCATTCAAAAAAGTGCCGTTAAAGACTATAAAACGACCTTTTCCGTAATCCTTTTCCCAGAGAAGAGGTATATCTGTGTAGGATTCCAGCAACGGCTCTATATCCGAAGTCAATTCCAGGTTTATTGATGAATTCAATATATTCTCAGTTTTGGATTCAAACCCATTTGCACCTATCATCACATCCGAAACCACTTTGATTCCTTTTGTATTTATGACATTTTTTGTATAATTTTTTATTCCAATTAAACCGCTTATAATTTCAAAGCTTTTATCAACAATCGGACGCACCAGGAAAACAAGATTGCCACCTGCATTCACATAATCAATATAATCATTAAGGTTTTTTAAGAAATCAAACCTTTCAAATGTCAGAAATATACAATCATAATCAGATAAATTTTTCGTCTGCTGATTTATGCTTATTATCTGGTACTCTTTTTTCATGAAATCAAAGGTCGCTTTTAATTGTTCCTCTGTTTTTGCACTGTTTGGTTCCTCGTTATTTGAAACGATAAGATATTTTTCAAAATCAATATTTGCAGGAATTTCCGGAGATGCTGCTTCCGGCAGTTCTTCCAGAGAATTGACATTTTTTACAAGATTTAGCATCCCGAAAGAACGAAGAAGCTGAAATCCTGCAGCAAGAACAAGCAGGGCTATTATGATTACAGAAAGTTTTCTAGTGAACACCTGCTTTGCCACCCTCCCAGAATTTGATTACACTTTCACCATATTCAGTAAGCCCTATCTTCTTGTGCTTTAAAACTTTTGATACATTTTCAAATGATTTGACATCACGGGCAAGATAATAAAACTTCATTAAAGCCAGATAAGGTTTCTCACTGTTCGGGAAATACTTGAAAAAATTTTTACTGATGTCTTCGGCGCTTTTATAATCTCCAAGCTCCAGATCACAATTTATCTTATCCATAAAATAATCTTCATTTGTTACATGCCTCTCCAGCAGTGCTGAAAGTGCGGCAGAATATTTCTCCAGATAATTGTAATAATCCACTTTATCGGCAAGACCGCTTTTTAGATATTTCTTTAAAGTATTGATGTATTCCTGAATGGCACTTATATCATCCCTGTAGTTTTTATATTTTTCGCCTGTCTTCGCTAATAAAATTTCAAATTGCTTTTTGATTTCCATTAAAGCTGACGCTGCATAGTGGCAGGTTTCCGTATCCTCGCTTTTAATGGCTTTCCGCAATCCTTTTATATGGCTGCCAACATCTTTTTTTAGAATATAAATAAGGTATGCCCTTTTGGCCTTATTATCACTGAAGTTTAACGAATCCTCCAATGGTACGGTATTTATCTCCTTTTCAAAATCTATAGCATCTTCATAATAAATATGTTTTTTATCTCTGATATATCTGAGATAGCTATCGATTATCGAATCGGATCTGTTGGGAATCTTATCTAAGATTGCTGAAACAATGAAAAATAAAAGACCTGCTACCGGAAGAAAAAAAATAACAGAAAACTTATACAAACTGTCCTGCAGACTTTTGAATCTTATGTTCAATGCAAAATAGACCAGGCAAACCAATGAATGAATTATTGCAAGTAAAATAATCTGATCGCTATTCATCATCAAAATCCTCTAATACCAGATAAGCAATTATTTCAGCTTTTTGGAGTCTTTCGAGTACAAGGCCTGCATAATTGTTCTTGGTGTTGGAGAGTAATATATAGACATTATCATCTACGCTGGTCCCAATATAATCATTATCCCTTATAACCCGAACCACTTTCTCAGATATTTCTTCAAGTGATCTGTCATTTCTTTCTACCTGGAGCAAAGTATAACTCATTCCAAGCTCAGTTTTGTTATTCTGAATTTCCTTAAGTATTTTTTCGAATGTAAAAGATGTCAGTATTCGGGTATTTGGAATATATCTCTTATCCTTGAGGCTTGCTTCAAAGAAATAAGCTCTTTTTAGTGCATTTGTTATTAATCCTACAACCGTTTGAAACAGGTTTTGGTAATGCAGTGTTAAATTTTCGAAAGGCGTACTGTGAACTGAAATCACTGCAATAACATTTTTGTCTTCAAGGACAGGAGCAATCATGACGGGCATGCCTGATATAAAATCACGATTAATATAGATGCTTTTTGTTTGGACTACCTGCCTGAGTGGTTCAAAATCTGATATTTTTATTGAATTGGGAACTTTATCAAGAAGAACCAGCGATCTTGCTTTCAATCTCATAAAGTTATTGCTTCCGTTGTTACTTAATGTATAAATTGAAACCTGGTTCGTTCTCATAATTCTCTCTATTGCCGATATGGCCCCTGAAAACACTTTTTCAATTTCCAGACTGTCAACTTCCTGAATTATTTTGTATATTGCGCTGAAACTATCTTCTGTCTCGATAATCTGGTTTTCAAGCTCATTTTTGACTATCCTTGTCTCATTATATATATCAGATAAGAACATGTATTTATTCTGCAGATTCTGGATTAACAGATTCCTGGACTCCAGCTCCCTGTTTTTTCTCTCGATGGAATAGCCGGTTACAATACCTACTAGGATATAAGCAGCTATCCTTATCAGGTTTTCAGGTGTATAAACAAAAGTTACAATATCTGCACCGGTAAATAAGCTCATACCCACATATAAGATGACGGACAGAATCATTGCTATATAAGCCTGAGTCTGGCCCCACATTATACCCATTATGATTATATAAATTATGCTGTAATCGATTTTTAATACAGGCATTTTTATATTAAAGAAAAGATTGCCCCATTGCATAAAGGCTACAAGTAAAAATAAAATAATATTTTCGATATATGCAGTTGCTTTAATCCCTTTCTTTTTATGGTTCTCTTCAGCTTTTTCCCAGCCATGTCTTTTGCGCTTTTTAGCTTCTTTCTGAAGTTGCTTCCATTTATATGTAATCTTGATACCCTCTTCAAAACTAACTTTAGGCTCCCAACCAATAACGCCGGAAATTTTAGAATTATCGAGCCATGCTCTTTGAATTTTTTCCTTAAAATTCTTCTGGTAGATAATCTTATGAGGTTTTTTTAATGCAGATAAATTTTCTATCAACGAATTAATTGAATGTTCGACTTTGGAAGATAAATTAAAAATCCCCGAACAGTCTTTGCTGGCTGAGGCCTTATATGCTCCATCAATAAGGTCATCAATATACATAAAATCTCTGGTCTGCGTCCCGGAACCATTTATAATAATGCCCTCGTCCTGTAATATCCTATCAAGAAATATGGAGACTACATCCTGCGGTTTAAGCAAACTCTCCGGCATCTGTTCCTGTGGTCCATAAAAATTTGAAACCCTGAGACTGAGTATATTTAAATTATTTATTTCACCCCATCGAAAACAATAATATTCCATTACATAACTGCTCATTCCCTTGAGAGACACTGGATTTGGAACAGTCTCTTCACTTGCCGGACTTTCGCCGGTATTACCATAAATTTCCGATGATGAAAAAAGAACAAATTTTTTTACTTTGTTTTTTGTTGATAAATCGAGCATATTAACAAGCCCTGATGCATTGCAGCTAGATAATATATCTTCGGATGCAGGCAGTTTTGGAGATGTAATATCTGCTGATTCATATTCCGGAATATGAATTACAATTTCAAACCTGCCGGCGCCAAAAATCTTTTCGCATTCAGGACTTGAATTCGAGAGATTATAAAACTTATATCTTTCTCTTGCTGCTCTCCCATATCCCTCATGGTTCAGCTTATCGATTACTGTTACATTATGCCCTTCTTTTATAAACTTTGCCGCCAGAGTAGAACCTATAAAGTTGTAACCACCGCTTATCAGTACTTTCAATATAGCTTACCTCTTTCAATTTTGAAATTTCTCTGAAAAGAGACCAATATTTTAAAACTTAAGTATAAATATTATTCAAGTAATTATTATATACTTTATTTTCTAAAATCAAACGATCTTAAATAAACGTTAGCATCTAAAATTTCGTGATAAAAAATAAATTGATAAGCCAGGATGGGTATTGAGAAAACCATTTGAAGGCTTAAGCGGGCATGGTTCCTCCTTTGGGAGGAGAGCTAAGCCTGAAACTGAGCTGGCTTTTACTCGCAGGGGAAAAGCCTGCGTGTTTTTGAAATACCCATCATGGCTCTTAAAATTCTTCTTTATTGCTATCACGAAATTTTAGATGCTTCCAAAATAAACTATATATTTATACATGTGCATAAATATTTACTTTTTAATTATATCAGTATTTCAAGACAAATTCTAAAGCCAAAAAAGATTTAACGCTATATTGAAAGT
>JAMCVO010000133.1 GCA_023475715.1 Actinomycetota bacterium | reverse complement strand
TTATATGAGGACCAGACATGAAAAATAGTTTATCGCTCTTACCAAAAAGGATTTTAGTCTGGAATAATCATCCTGAAGATATTCCATGGCAAGCGCATAGGAACCGCCCCAAAGGATAAATGTGCCTCTTTTCAATTTTTCCACGGCAGTGACACCCTTTGTCCATCTGATAATTTCTGATTTGTCACCATAAACTCTTTTATGGGCGATTGAATAAAAATTTGAAGCATTTTGCCACAAAGATGCACCTGCGGCCGAGATTAATGTTATTCCCGCCCACATGGGGTTGCCATCAGAATACAGCAATACAGGTTTATTAAACTCTCTTACTAAATCTACTATCAGCATGGGTTCGCACCAGTGCCAGCACCCGATAACCAATGCTTCTACATCCTCATTTATCATGACTTTGATGCAGTTTCTTGCATCACTGTGTTTATATATTGCAGCAAGATTTTTATCCGACCTTTCAATTTTTGATGAAACATCAACTGCATTGATATTATTGTTTCTCAAAAAGAAAAGGAAGTCCTGATGTGCTTTATTAATATACTGCTCCCTCTCACCGACTAATCCCTGCTCCCTTGGAACATCGGTCACTGAAATAACTCCTATTTTTGGCAAGAGCGATAAACTATTTTTCATGTCTGGTCCTCATATAAAAGATAATAATTCTAATTGGATTTTAGTTTTTAAAAGAATTTTCAAAATCCTGTAAAACCCTTGATATTTTTTCCTTCTTATCGGCACTTAAGCTTTTAATTCTGTGCTCACTTATAATCTTATCTGCCAGTACTTTTGCATTATCGGTAATAGCAGGCCTTCCTTTTTTTACCCAGTTATCGTAAATATCCCTGTTGGAAATATCGTACTCCATATATTCTTTTGATTTCAAATATTTAAAAGTATGCTCCTCCATCATAAAGTTTTTATGATGGCCAACACTTTTGATAGTGTCCAATCCTATGGTATCTTTATCAACTTCGATTCCATCCATATATTTCCTCACAAATTTAGCTATCTCATTATCAACAATTAACTGTTCATAGCTCACGGACATTCCCGTTCCGATCATTCCGGCATTTATGACAACATCTATACCTGATTGGATTGTTGATATAATATTAAATATTTTTTCAAAACCATTTTGTTCATCATATATGTTGGAATCAGTATCAAAAGCTATGCAATGAGAAGGTATTTTATAATAATTCGCCAATTGCGCACCAGCTACAGTGCAGATATTCCTCTCCGCCGAAGCTATCAATACAGCACTTTTCTTCATCTCAAAAGTGGTCCATCCGGCTCCGTAAATTACCGGACTTCCCGGATTGATCAGCTGGCCGAATATGATACCTGCAAGATTTTCAATATTGTTCATAGTTACCAGCCCAGCCATTGTTATTGGGGAAGTTACGCCTGCATAAGGCTGAGGCAATATAAGCAAAGGGAATTTTTCATTGGCAAGTAAAGCCAATGCTTCTGCTGTTCCGCTGGACCAGGTTAAGGGACTTATCGGTGAAATCTGACATATCCCGACAGGTTTTTCACTTATGCTGTCATACCCGCAAATAATTTTCATTATTTTTATCAATGCTTCAGTCTCTTTGACATTTTCAGGTGAGAAATAGACAGGTTTTAGGGTATTGTTCAAAACCGCATCAACCGCATGCAGGATAGAAGCTTTGGGGGAAACATCCTGGGGCATTGCTTCAACCCCTACAATGTCAATATTATCCAGGTAATCAGAAATTAAAGCGAAATTGCCAACTTGGTCCTTAGTAACAGGCCGTCTTTCCATCTTGTTATCATCATAATAGTAAATAGCATTATGTCCACTTGCAGTGTAGGTCTTTTTATGATTGCCGATGTTTAAAAAATATTCCATATCTCTATTAAATATCTTAATTTCTTCCGGTACCGAGCTAAGGCACTGATCAATTATTTTGGTGCTCAGCTTAACAATTTTATTGTCAAAATCTACTTTGGCTCCCTTTTCGGCAAGCGATTTTAAAACCTTTTCGCTATAGACTAACAGGCCTATTTCACTCAGAACTTCTCTTGTTGCATCATCAATCATTTTAATTTCTTCCGGCGATAATATTTCTGCCTTATTTAATCTCATGCTGGCATTCCTTTCCAATACTTATATTTAAATTTACCCAAGACTCCTGATTTCCTTTAAAATGGCTGAGGTAATATGTTCAACCAATTTATCCATATCAAATTTATCAACATCAGAAAAATATTTACCGCTGATATCGGTTTTTGCCCGATTTTTATAAAAATTAATTATTTCACTGCCCTTTCCAATTGATCCGGCCTGGCTTAATTTATTGATTATCTCATCCTTCATTTTGTCCCTGGCTGGAATCAGAATATTACCGGGAATAACATATTCCCGGCCTTTTTCCTTTCTTATTTCATCTATCTTTTCAAAAAAAACAAATCTTATATCTGTTGCCCAGGCCGTAAAACTTATTCCGCCGCTGATACATTTCTTAATTACTTCTTCCGAAAGTCCCGAACATCCGTGCAACGATAAATGAACATCAACATTATTTCTTATTTTCTTCAGCAGATCAAAATTGATTTCAGGAGTGCTTCGATAGAATCCCGACTTTACCCCTATGGCAATTGCAAGGCAGTCGACATTAGTTCTTTTCACGAAATCACGGGCAAGCTCAGGATCTGTCAATTCAAACTTACCGGTATCATCTCCTTCTCTGCCTGATTCAATTATGCCCAATTCTCCTTCTACAAAAACTCCATATTGTTTTGCATAATCAACAACTTCCCTTGTTATCATGACATTTTCTTCAAAAGAATATTTTGAAGCATCCACCATCAGTCCGCCGTAACCTTTATTGATAATTTCCTTACAGGTTTCAACATTCTGCACATGATCCGAAAATATAGCGACCGGAGCCCTTGTTTCACTGCCTAACTTTTTAATCAGGAACTCCAGGCAGGACTGACAAACATTCTTAAGCTCTGGTTCATAAATATCATAAACTATTGGCGAATCTGTAATATCTACCGCCTGGGTAACTGCTTCTATGCTTTCCAGATTAGTAACTGCAAATCTTGAAATGGAATAACCATTTTGCTTTGCATGGTCCATCATAATTTTTAGTGGTATAAACATAAAACCTCACAAATTATATTTTTACAACCTTAAACTCCAAAATACTGCATAAATCCATCAACTCTTTTATTACATCTCCATGTACCACTGCAAAATGCTGGGTACTCCCAGCCTTAATTACTTTCTCTAAGAATTCCAGGACCGGAACGTCTGTTTTTATACAGAAATGCGGAAATGCCGTCAGTCTTTTATGGCCGCCCAAAGATGTGCCGCTGCTGATTATCATCTGAATGTCATCCCCAATATCCAGTATGTTCACCATTGTCACCCTGCCAGGCGCCGCGATCAATTCCAGAGTAGCTGAATTTGCATTCTCATAATCGCTATCCATATATTCTACATCAGGCACTATTGTTATGTCCTTATAAGACTGGGCAAGTAATGGATTATTGGGTCCGGGATGTCCGGCATTTATGGTACCTTCCTGAGGATTAAAATTCAGTATTTCTGTAAAACCTATGGGTCTTTTTGTAAATAAATATAAAAGGTACATTGCCAGAGTGCAGGCAATATCACCTTCAAAACCTATGACTGCACCGATTTCATTATAAATTTCCGGATAAAGGCAAGGTCTTAAACCTACATTCCTGTGAAGTTCATCACAAACATCATTTAAGGCAAGCGCATTCAGCTTATATTTAATATACATATTTGCCAGTGCAAGTGTTATTTTGGAAGCCTGAAAAAAGTCCTTCTCATTGATATTTTTATCAAGCTTATAGGAATTTTTATTCCATTCCATAAATTCCCTTACTGCATTATCCTTAAGTTTGGAACCTTCATCCTTTAATTCTGCAATCGTCAAAATTTGCAGGAGCATGCCAGTCTTTTTTAAAAGCAAGTATTCATCCATACAGGTTGATTTCATCTGATCATTCCTGAAAGGCAGAAGTCCGATGATAGAATTTTTTAAAATATTTTTTACTTTGGATGCGTTTGCAAAAGAAACGATATCTGATATAACCCTGTCATTATTTGCTTCCCCGATTACAAACTTAAATTTTTTATTAAACCTCCTGATGCTTCCGGAACCTTGGAGAGCGCCAACAATCCCGGAGTTATGATACAGTTCCAATGCCGTATATTGTTTTGTAGTATAAAATCCCGTCATATATTCCCAGTATAAAATTGGAATATCTCCTATATTCTTTAAAATTTCAATCCATGCCGCATCTTCTGCCCAGGTTAAGAAACAGACAATAATTAAATCTATTTTTTCTTTCTTAAAGTTGTCCAAAGCTTTCCCTGCAGACTCTATATTAAAAATTATCCCGGGATTTATTAAATTTATTTTTTCTTTTAAAGAATTCTCAATTTTATCAATTTCTTTTTTTAGGAGGGTACCCAGGTCACCTATCCTGCCGCCTTTCTCACCAATACCCAAATCCAAAAACCATTTGGCTTCGAACAAAAGCAATCCTGCTTTCGGAATCATATTATTAATTTTCATAATAGCACCTGGTGAAACAATTTAATAAATCTGATAATAAAATAATTAAAAATTACGATATAAAAAATACAAAATAATCTAAACTATTATTTTACAAATTAAATATAAAAAGTAAAATTATTTTATTAATACCAGCCATACTTAATTTCACTATCCCACATCCTTACTACTCTTTCCGGATCACAGGCCGGATGAATTTCGCTGGAACTAATGATATAGCCTCCACCCTTCTTGCCTCCGTCAAGTGCTTCCCTGACAGCATTATCTATTTCGTCCATACTCCAACTGGTCAGCATCTGTGAATTATCCAAACCGCCAATCATTAGTAAGCCGGGATATTTATTTTTGATTTCTCTGGTGCTCATTCCGGCCATTGGTTCAACAGGGTGTATCCCGTCTATCCCAGCTTTCATCAAGTCCGGTATTATTGCTCTAATGTCGCCTTCGGAATGATAAAAAACTTTTATGTTATGCCTGTGCCAGGCGTCTGCATTTTGTTTTACAAAAGGTATTAATTCTTTTTTTAAAAAATCAGGAGAAAAAATAAGACCTTTATTCCATGCAATATCACAATAGGATAAAACCGCCGGTGACAGGTTATAATCCGCTATATCATCAATTCTTTTTTCTTCAAAATCAGCAATTGCCTTGAGCCATTTATGTATGATATCCGGGTATTCCAGATATGCATATGAGAATAGCTCCCAGCCGGCTCTGTTATAAGCCACATCAAGGCCTATTGGACTCTGTGCCATAAACATTACAACATCCCCGAGCTTCTCCTGGAGTTTTTTAAACCTTTCCTTTGGATGTTCAAAGCTTCCTCCCTCGCCTGTATTTGTGCCCCAGAGGTTTACCCATCCGGCATAATTGAATTCATCACCCGGGTTGTAAACCTGCAAATCTTCAATGTTTCTTAATATATGCTCTCTAAGCCCTTTGGTATCCGAGAAAGGTTTCTCAATAATCCAGCTTGTCCACCATTCATCTTTATATACAAACCCGTCTTTTTCTTTTCTGATCCCTTCCTTGATAACCGAAGGTACGGTTTCACAGCAGTCGACATTTTCCGAAAGCACTTTGCATACCAGATCGGTATAATTATCAGCAGTGACCTTTTGCCCGGTACAATACCGGACAACTTCAAAATTTTGAATAAAATCATTTATCGGTACCCTGTCGGCTTCCTTATTATCAAGTGTCATCTCCAGCCTTTTTCGGGCAGACATTTTTTCCCTGCTAAAATCACGCATTTTTATCTCCTTCACAAATTTATACAAATATGAAAAAATTATAATCAAACAAAAAAATATTTATTCCTTTAATGTTTCTGAAATTAATTTTCTTCCTGAGGAGCTCAGGGTTAATTCCCAATTAATTAAAAAAACCTTAACTTAATTTTGTAAATGCAATATTATTCCATCTGCATAACAGTTTTAAATCGTCAGCAATATAACCTGGTGTTAATACCCAGTGCTGGCTGACTCCTGATTCTATGCTCTCCTTAAAAAATTCAACCAGTGGTTTCTCAATCCTGCAGTAAGCGTGGCAGTACCCTTCAAGCTTTGGCGGTCCAGGCAATGATATGCCTTCGACTGCCGTCCATTTCAACCGTTTTCCATCATAAATAGAATTGACTGCCGTGACAGGTCCTGGTTTGTATTTATAATACATGCACGCTCCTGTAAACCTGTCCGTATTTTTATACTCAGGATCAGAAATGATTTTTACCGGATAAGACGGATCGCGGTGCTGGATATCATAATAACCTGCATGCCCAGCTATAAAAGTATTATCTTTAAGGTCTGCACATAAGATCTCTGAATAAAATGATGATTGGCCCGTAAATTCACTTAAAATATGCAGCGCAATTCCTGCGGCAATATCAGCCTCCATCGGTATTGAAATGCCATAATCTGTAAGTCTCGGGTTTATAAGGCAAGGGCGCATGCCAAAACATTTATGCATCTCATCTGATACATCATTTATGGCAAATATCTTTAAATCCTCATCTTTTATGACTTTTTCCATTGCCAGTGAGTATTTTATTGCTTCGATTAGATTTTCATCATCAACCTCTATTTCAAAACCTGAACTCCTGATCACTTTTTCAAAATTCCTTATTTCCTTCTCTTTATATCTCATTGCAATATCCTTGATCTTTTGAAGTTCAAAGTATTTAAGCTCGATCCCATATAAGCTGTGTAAATTGAATTCATCAACATAAGTTACAGTCATTTGGTCACACCTGAAAGGCAGGACTCCGCAATTGATATTTTTTAAGCTTCTTTTGATTGCAATAGCAAGAGCGTGCTTCCTGATCTCTTCATATACATTATTGTCTTCATAGTAACCCACTACTGAATCAAAATTAAATCCTTCTTTTGCTAAAAAGCCGCTCATCTGCAGAGATCCGACTGTTCCCGTGCCTTTAATCATCTCGTCCACATTCATATACTCTTTAAAACTCTTATAAGGCATAAATGTACAGAAAATAATAGGTTTATCCGGAAGCTCCTTTAATATTGTTTTGAGGATTATATCTTCACACCACATAAGCGGGACAATCAGTATTGCATCAATATCCGCCTCTTTTACCATTGCAGCAGTTTCTTTTGCAGATTTGACAGAGGCAATCACTCCATTATAGACGGTGTTTGAAAATACGGAAATAATCTTAAAAACTGATTTTGCAATTTCATCGACTTCAGCAGTTAATGAAGAGTCAGATGCTTGCATGCCGACCTCCCTGAACCAGGCTCCCGAAACTAAAAAAACTCCTAATTTTGGTTTTAATACCACAAACCAC
>JAMCVO010000555.1 GCA_023475715.1 Actinomycetota bacterium | reverse complement strand
GGATGAAACCCTTTAAAAGGTGGGGGCAGATAATTTAATGCGTTGCCCATTAACAGTCCTAAAGCTATACTGAAATGTATTGTTTGGTCAGCTAACATAAATAAATCATCCTTAATCATTAATATATTTTTCACCCTTTAGCTTCTTATAGAGGGTAGTTTCCTTTTAAGTATGGGGTATAAACTGTTCACATTTTTAACGAATTGGAAAGTTGGAGCTTTCCAATTCGTTAATCTCATACAAAAATTTACTGTGCTCATTATTTTTGCAGTCAAAAGTAGTATAGCGGTTCTGCTTATTGCATCCAAAACATTACTATTACCGGTAGGATTATTGAAGTTACTGCTAAAAGCGATGCCCCAATTGCTGCCATCCTTCTTCCTTTATTCCAGCTATACCTTACATAATTAAATGGGTATATAGAAATTAACAATACAAAAAATATTACCAAGTAATTCATCTATTCTTTCCCCTCCGTTGATATTATGGGAGAGCTGTTTAACTGGGTTCCGGTGCGCCGTATTGTAAACTTTACCTCGGTAGTTACCTCAGCGTCCTTAAAGTGTTTGTTCCAATCGTATTCCTCCCATTCCTGTATAGTAATAAACTGTCTGCAAGCAATCTGGCCGAAGCGGAATATGTCTGTATTCAAACTCTTGCATTTTTCTATTAATTTATCCAGCCTATTTTTTATTTGCTGCTCAAAACTCTTTTCAAGCAGCAGTTTTAGTTCTGGATTCTCGTAATGTATCCTGCTCTGGACAGCAAGTAGATCCCCCTCAAGCTGTATTTTTAGATGGATTATCGGCTTATCTCCTTTAAAACTTATCTTTACTTTAGGGTGCTTTGCCAGTCTGACATCTAAAGGAATAATCAATTCAGGTTTTTGGGGGTCTGGAACGGTATAAAAGCCTCTTTTAAATTCACCCTCTGCCATTAAGAGAAGCCTGGTCTCATCTCCGGTAAGTTCTCCTACCATTTTGTCGCCATTAAACATTGCAGAGCCTAAATGTTCCACCTTGCTTCCGCCAACCCTCGGAAGTTCTCCTGCGTAATATGCCCCCTCTATTTTGAACTCGTTTCCCCATTTAGGTCCTTCTTCTTTGAAAGCTTTAAAATCGTTTACTCCTACAAGTGTTGTAACAGGCTGTCGGTAAGTAGATTTCAAACCGTTATAGAAATCGTTCAATGTAACATGAGAGAATAAACTTGTATCACCTGCCTCCTGAGCGAGAATTTGCATAGTTTTCGATAAGGTTGCGCCTATAAACGGTTTGTTCTCTTTTATAAAGTCCCTTGCTGAACCCTTTGTTACCATGACATGGAGTGTCCTTCTTACCTCACGGTACCTTATGATGGGGGCTATAAACTCTCCTATTAAACCGCTTTTAGCCAGGTCCTCAGAAAATGCTAAGAACTGTGTATGCATGAAATTAAGCCTTCTGGGTATAGAGGTGTTTAGCATATTAATAGCTCCAAAAAAGGAGGGGGCATCTATGGTGACAAAGGCATAACCATCTTGCTCTCCTGTACTGCTATCTCCACCGCTTCCACTTGTTTTCTCCATTCCTCCGCCTCCGCCACCTGAGCTTTCTTTCATGGTCGAAAATTGAAGTGTCAGCCGCCACTTGTCAGATACACCTCTATCCACACCGATGGCAAGCACATAGATATTATCATCTATTTCATCTGCATCATAACAAGAGGTAAGCGTTGTTATTAAAAAAGCACATATAATAATCAACAAAATTATCTTACGCATTCTGTTCCCCTTCTTTCCTTTGTCCTTTTTTTCGTATTTTAGCGATAATCAAAGTGATAAGAGGAAGAATATAAAAAATAACCCAACCATAACTTCTAAGCCCTTGTACATTTCTAAATACTATACTGGCCATATCCCTTGGAATCATGCTCAATGCAAATAGGATAATTGTAGATGGTATTACTGCAGGCCGCATATCCTGTATCCTGAACATTTTACAATATATGCTTAAAAATGCATAAAACACTATTATCACTGAAATAAAGGTGCTTATGTTCCATACAAAAAGGAATACTGGGTCTATCCTTTGAAAAAACCTCCCATAATCAATCAATGTAGTCATTTGATACATTGGGGAGGTAACCTCTTTTGCCGTATAATATGGAAAAGTTAGAGTAAAGGCAAGGATGGATGCCGATATAATTAATCCTGACAGTACAAGACTTATAAAGCCTACCCTTTTTATATATTTTGTGCCCTGAAGCGAACCTGCAATCACTGAAAGAATAACTACCTCTCCATAAGCTGAACTTCTTATTAAGCCATGGTGCACCAAAGGCCATGCACCATATCCGAGTATAGGGAAGATGCGGTGAATATCATAATTTTTCCAGCCAAGAGCAAGTACGAGAATAAAGCTTAACAGTAATGCATAAGCAGACAATTTGGCAAATCTTGCAATAGTCTCCAAACCCAAAAGGCACATTATTGCAGCTCCAATTACAAATATCCCTAAAATGAAACTTGGCGGGCTTAAAGGCAGCACATAAACCTTTAAAACTTCAGTAAATTCCCGCATCCTGGTAGCTGCAACAAAAATCATTGACAGGGCGAGAGCTCCTGCAAACATAAAGCCTAAAATTCGCCCCAGAGATATTTCAAATATCTCCACAATGTCCTTATCTGGGAAGCGTTTAAGCAAAAGGTAAATAAATGAAAATCCAAGCATTGCAGTACCAGCGGATATTAGTGTCATAAGCCATCCTGTTGTACCTAAAATATTTGCAATGATGGAGGGACTTGTAAAGAATGCTTTTGCAGAGATAGCAATAGTAGTTAAACATATGGCCTCGTGAGGTCCAAATTTTCCTTCTTTTATCATTCTTGATCATCTCCCCTTTTCTTTTTCCATCCCTGAGTAATATCTCCTTGCCTTTTCCTATTTAATGGGTTTATATAATCAGGTCTTTGTTTATGTTTAGAAATAGGAGCTGAAACAATAATATCAAGATTTGACTTTGTTTTTGGTGAAATAGGGGAAAAGTATGGCACACCGAATGACTTCATGCTGCAAGCAATTCCCCCTAAAATCAGTATACCTGCAGAAATCCCATAAAAGCCTGCAATTGCTCCAAAGAGGATGAATATAAAGCGTATAAGCCTTATAGCAAAGGACAGTGCATAAGTAGGTATTGCAAAACTGCCAATTCCTGTGACAGCAACCACTATAATAAGCACTGGACTCACAATCTGTGCAGAAACTGCAGCCTGCCCTAAAATCAAAGCCCCAATAATACCAAGTGTAGTTCCTATAGCACCAGGCACCCTGATTCCAGCCTCCCTTATTAGCTCAAAGGAAACTTCCATCATTAATATCTCAATAATGGTAGGAAAGGGGACATTTTGCCTCGATTTAGCAATAGAAGTTAAAAGCTCAGTGGGCACCATTTCTTGATGGAATAAGGTAAGAGCAATATACAACCCTGGAAGGAAAAGGGTGAAAAGTAGTCCAAGTAACCTTATAATCCTTAAAGCGGATGCAAACTGCCATTTCAAAAAGAAATCTTCCGGGGACTGTATTGCTTCAAAGAAACTTGCTGGCACCGATGATGCAAAAGGAGACCCGTCGAAAATAATCAGGACTCTACCGTCCATAATAAGTGATGCTGATCTATCGGGACGTTCGGTAGTCAAAATATATGGAAAAATCATATATGGATTATCTGATATAAGTTCTTCCAACATTCCACTTCCTGATACAAAATCTGTATCAAGGCTTTCAATCCTCCTCTTTACTTCGCGGATAATATCTGGGTTAGCTATCCCGTCAAGGTATACAATTCCACAGTTACCATGGCTGGTTTTACCTACGGGCAATATTTCGGTGACAAGATTTTTATTTTTTACTATTTTTCTTATCAGTGTAAGATTTGTGCGTAAATTCTCTGTAAACCCTTCCTGTGCACCCATTATTACATTTTCAGTTGCAGGCTTTTCTACGCTTCTTTTTTCATAGCCCCTGCTTTCTATCAGGAGGCATTCTTCACAGCCCTGAATAAATAGTCCTGTCAGCCCGTTTAAAATCTGAGGAATGATTTGATCGTATTCATTCAATCGTGTAACCTGGTTGATAGATAGAACACTTTCTTCAATATAGCTCATTGGGCATTCCTCTTTACAGTCTGTGAAATGGTCCGGGGGCATCAATTGACGTAGTATAAAGTCATTAATAATTATCTTATCTACCATTCCATCAACAAAAATAAGAGCGGCATCAATTTTTCTTGCAATCTTGAATTTTCTGATAACAATATCCTGATTCACAGGTATATTAAACTCCTTTTTTATCTTTTCAAGGTTTTCTTGCAGTTCTTTAGATACACTTTTCCCTGCAATCTGTTGATTCTGTTGTTTCTTTGTTTGGGTATTATTCTCCTGACTTTTTGTAGCTTTCCACTCATCCACAGTAAGAGGAGTTTTTTTGCCTCTTAACCTTTTCTCTTTTTGATTATCTATACTTTTATTTGAATTATCGTTATTTACATCTGTACTGTCCTGACTCTTGTTGCCCCGGTCCCCATTTGCTGAGGTAGGGTATTTATGCGGATTTTCAAGGTCAATTCCCTCGTTTTTCCCTTCCAGAAGTTCAAAGCCTTCAGGGTTAATCGGTTCTGTATAAGTAAGGAGTTTTTTTATAACCTTAAATAATGACATAGCTATTTATCACCACCTTTTTATTGTACTTCTTAACATTAGTTATTTGCTTTTATAAATTTGCTATACATTACCATGAATAAAAAATGTGCAATTAGATAACATGATTATATGCTATAAGGATAACTTGGGTATTGTTGAGATATTGTTGGAGATGCTATAAAAAGAATTAATTGAGAGGAGGTGGAATAGGATGGATGCACCAAAGATGCACGTTAAATGCGGCGTAACGAACTGCCACTACAATAAAAGCCGTATGTGCCATGCAGACAACATAGAAGTTAATCCGCAAGGTGACGGCAGGGCAGATACAAGTGATGGAACTTGCTGCACGACATTTAAAGATGGTAAATAACTAACATAAACGCCCTTTAGCCAGGGCGTTTATGTATTTAGAAACTTGGTTCTCCAAAAACTTTTATTATAAGAAAAGTGTGAATGGTTTAGCACAATTGTGCTATCTGATAAATAGATTATTAGCATAGAGGTGATGTCGTTGGATAACCAAGAAAAATTTATAGACTTTTTATCAACTGATTTTTTTATAAGACTTATGGAATATAAATATCTGAACAAACAAAGATTGAATACTATCATAACAGAACTTATTAATGGTCAGATACCACATGATTTTTATTATGTCTTCAAAAGAGAAAGCTTAGGAACTTTTGTTCAAATTACAATACATATAAGTTCTAATGCTACGGTTTCTTTCATTTTTCCGTTTACCATTGATAAAGAAGATATTGAGTAACGTTTCAAAGAAGAGATATTACACAAATTATTTTGGGTACACTGCAATATTTTACAGTGAAAAAGAGGAAGGAGGCGTAACGCCTCCTTTGTCCTTAAACACTTATTGAGCCATTTTGCGGCATTCATCGGCACATTGACGGCAAGTATCTGCGCACTTTTTGCAATGTTCATCTTTGAACATGTCGCATTCTTTAGCACAAGCATCGCAGATTGCAGCACAAAGGCCACAAATTTGTTTTGCGAATTGGCTGTTTCTGGTCATGTACTGGGCAGCAATAGAGCAAGCATCGGCACAGTCCCTTAAAACTTTGATACAGTTTGCCCTTGCCTTTACATCCTCTTCCTGAAGACATGAGTTCAAGCATTCATTGCATACCTGCATGCACCTGTTGCAAGCATCAATGCAAGCCTGGAATTGCTGGACAGAAGTATGTGCAATTGTCATAACCGTTACACCTCCTTTAATTTAGTTTGTTTTTCAATGTCTGGGTAACAACAACCCAAGCATATTTTTGCCCCGTAACAAACTTAATATGCGGATGAAAATAAAAAATATTAGGCTGTAAGGATAAAATTCAGTTAGCTATTTGCATATATTGACTCATACACCCTTTGATGGACGCCTGGAATACGTAGTATACTTAGAAATTGCCGGGTGAACAAAATTAATTAGTACATAGTGAAAGGTGGAAGAGTGGATGAGTTTAGAAATATTTATGGATATGGAGGAGTATAAAAGGTGTGCAGGTTTATTAACTGAGTTGATTGGACTAGATGTTGATACGGAAGAAAGGATTTACAAAAGTTTTGAAAGTATGGGGATCAAAGCTTTTTTCTGCAGCTTGAATTGCTTGATTTGCTCCAAGAGGTTTATGAGAAGCTGAAAAACGTAAAATCAGTCATTGAGATGCTGGAGAAAGAAAGGGGGAAGGCGTAGCCGTGAAGCAAAATATGAAGCATACCCAAAGCTTTTTAAAAGGGCTGACAAGCTTAACAGGACTGCCTTACAAAAAGGATGAGCAATATGCTAAAGAAAATAACCCTTTTAATATCTTAGAGCATCCTCAGATTATGGAATCAAATCAAAACAGCTTGAAAAGATAGGGTTTGCTTAATGAGTTTATTTCCGCATATAGCCTCTTAAAAATACATGAAAATGAGGAGAGAATTAAATTAAATTTTAAATTTGTCAACTGCATCAGGTCAATATTTTTTAGCCCTTTTAGGCGGTATGAAGGATAAAGAAAGGTTTATGGTTGCTTTTCTAGACAACGGCAATAACGTCATTGAAACTAAAATCATGTCGGAAGGGGGTATTGGGCAAGTTGTTGTTTATCCAAGAGAGATATTAAAGCATGCTATAGCATGCGATTGTAGCGCTATGATTTTAGCTCATAATCATCCCGGAGGCAGTAGAAATTTCTCCTCAGAGTATAAAGCATTGACACAAAGACTCGTGGTTATTTTTCATCCCCTTGAAATCAAGATTTTAGACCACATTGTTGTGGGTGGTACAAGCTATTCTTCTATGGCAGAAAACGGTGAAATCCCTTACCGATGTAAAAGTAAAGCAAATTATGAAGAAATTGAGCTAAGTGAAAATGCTGTAGAAGAAAACGAGATTAGCTTTCTATGTAATCACTCATTTTAGATTGGAACTTTCCAACAAGGCTGCAATCTTCTATATGCATCTTTGTATCAGGCTGATAAGGACGGTAAATTTGATCTAGCCATTGTATAATTACATGGAAGCTAAAGTAGTCACAAAGTACTGTAAAGAATAGCCATAGCAGAATCCGAAAAAGAGCTACTGTGAATAGAAAGAACAAAAATGATAAAAATAATTTTTTAAAAAACTCTTGACTCTGTACCTTAGTACAGACTTTATAATAATGTTGGAAGGTGAGCTATATGAAAGGACTAACAATTGGCCAGGTTGCAAAAGAGGCTAATGTAAATATTGAAACTGTTAGAT
>JAMCVO010000247.1 GCA_023475715.1 Actinomycetota bacterium | reverse complement strand
TAAAGCTAAAGTCAAAACCGCTGCAGCCTGCCGTACAAGCGTTGTAGTAATTTGAAACCTGCAATCCCCTTAAATTGTAAACACTGAAATAAAACGGCTTGTCCATTCCTGCCGTAAGATTTTTAAAAAGCTGCTCTGTTTTATGGGGAATTAGTGTTGATTCAACATCCTTGATACAAATACTGCTGCATCCCTCATCAAATAAATCTTTTGCCATCCGGATGTAAAAATCAATATCTCTGAAGTTATCATAAATAATTGTTCCCTGGCAGACTGCTCCATTTTTTATAATTTCAGAAATTGTAAATTTTAAATTTTCAATATCATTTAAGGTATCATAAACCCTGAATTTATCTATACCATGCTGCACAGATTGTTTTATGAATCGTGAAATAATATCTTTAGGATAAATTTCTATTCCTGCGAGGTTTCGCGCTCCCAATAAAGCCTGTAATTTTGCTGCCGGCAATTTATTTTTAATATATTCTGCAATCTGGAAGGGTGATTTATTGAAGTTATTCTGAAGCATTTTTTCAAAAGCCGAACCGCCAAATATCTCAATACTGTCAAATTTTATTTTATCCATGTGCTTGAGAAGCTCATCCAGAACCTGCAAGTTGATATATCTTGGTTCAATACTCTGAAATAAATCCCGGATTGTTATATCGTTTATTTTTATTTTTCTCATATTTTTCAGTTATATAAGTCTTTCTTTAAGCTATGCCTTTATTCTAAATACTTTGTCTAAATTAATGATTATCAGTATTTTTAAAAAGTCTATAATTACAAAAGGTAAAACTCCAAGTTTTAAGGTTTTTTCAAAGATGTTGAGCAAGCCTGCAACTTTTCCGGTCATATAGATAAAACCATACAGATGGATAAAACCGCCCAGATATATGATAAGAAGTCCTGCAAGGCAGGAAACAAACATTGAAATAGTTCTGATGTCCTGATATTCAACGGAATTTTTTGGTTCTGCTGCCCTAAAGAATTTTGTAACTGCCCCAACTATGTTATTTTCATAAATGTAGCCGGCAATAAATGCTGCTGCCATAAATCCTATAATATAACCACCTGTGGGCCCCATTATTGTTGAAAGTCCGCTTTTAAAACCAGCAAATACCGGGGCTCCAAGCAAGCCTGCCAGTACGTACTGCAGCTGGCTTAAAAAGGCCAGTCTGCTGCCTAAAGCAATTGCAGATACAAGGACAGTCAACACCTGCATGGTAATCGGCACCGGTGTAAATGGAAGGTAGACAAATGTATTTGCCGAAATTGCCATAAGTATTGCAAATGCCAGAGTATAAGATATTTTTGAGGTTTTGCTTTGACTTTCAGCAGCCGGCATAGACACTAAATCTGTTTCCATGTAAAAACTTGGATTGCCTATGGTATTTACCATTGGCAAAGACAGAAACTTTTTAGGTATATCAGGATTTATATTATTATTCATTTTTCACCCCTATATTCAGAATTCTTTATATTTAACCATAACCAGGTTTTAATTATAGTCATTATTTAATCATGGCCAGGTTTTAAAAAAGACGCTGCCACGTATATAAAGTTTCACAATTTGTGAAACTAACATAGCGTCAAGTGCGTCTTTTTATAAAATTAACTTTTATTGGAGGATTTTTATGCATTATTTTTTAACTGAAGAACAGCAGATGATTGTAGATATATGCAGGCAAATTGTTGAAGAGAGAATTAAACCCCAAAGGGCTGAAATGGATGAGAACTGTATATTTCCTGCGGAAATAATAAAAGAAATAGGAAAAAGTGATTTGTTCAGACTTTTTGTTCCTGAACAATACGGTGGAATGGGAACAGGAATTTTCGAGGTATGTCTCGCAACTGAGGAGTTAAGCAGGGGTGACTTAAGTGTCGCTACAACTTATGCCGCAAGCGGGCTGGGTTTCATTCCTATAATATTGCTTGGCAGTGAAGAGCAAAAGAAGAAGTATCTTCCACTGCTTGCAAGCGGTGAAAAACTCGCTGCATTCGGACTTACTGAACCGGAAGCAGGCAGTGATGTAGGTAATATTAGAACAAAAGCAGTAAAGGATGACGAATTCTATATCTTAAATGGCACCAAACAGTGGATTACAAATGGCGGTGAAGCTGATATTTATACAGTTTTTGCGATGACCGATCCTTCAAAAGGTGCAAGAGGCGCAAGTGCTTTCATTGTTGAAAAAGGAACCAAAGGTTTTGACTTTGGCAAAAAGGAAAATAAGCTTGGAATAAGAGCTTCTGCTACCAGGGAATTGATATTTACAGACTGCAGGGTTCCAAAGGAAAATCTTATAGCAGGGGAAGGCATGGGGTTCATTGCAGCTATGAGAACTTTTGATCAGTCCAGGCCTGCAGTAGGTGCACAGGCAGTTGGAGTAGCACAGGCAGCTCTGGAAGAAGCAATAAATTATTCAAAGGTGCGAAAACAATTTGGCGCATCAATTTCATCACTGCAGGCTATACAGCATATGCTGGCTGACATGGCTACACAGACAGAAGCTGCACGCGCACTTGTTTACCATGCTGCAAAAGTTATTGACAGTGGTGAAAAAAATGTGTCCAGGCTGTCAGCAATGTCCAAATTATTCGCTTCCGATGTAGCGATGAAGGTAACAATAGATGCAGTCCAGATATTTGGCGGCTATGGCTTCATGAAAGAATATCCTGTGGAAAAAATGATGAGAGATGCGAAAATAACCCAGATTTATGAAGGGACAAACCAGGTTCAGCGGAATATTATTGCTCTTGATTTGATCAAAAGGGGAGTACTTTAAAAATCTGCTTATATTTTATTAAAAAAATAATAAATCATGTTTACAATTTTACATGTTTAAAAGTATTTTAAGGTCAGGTGATAGATATTAAAATTATTGTATGCATAAAGCAAGTTCCTGGAACAACAGAAATTAAAATTAATCCTGAAACAAATACTCTCGTAAGAGAGGGGATTGAAACTGTAATAAATCCCTTTGATACTTATGCTATTGAAGAGGGAATAAGACTAAAAGAAACGCTGGCACCTATATTGAGCCAAACCGGTGAAGAAGTTGAAACAATTGCGCTCACAATGGGGCCACCACAATCAGGTGAAATGTTAAAGGAAGCGATAGCATTGGGAATAGATAAAGCTGTACTTCTTTCAGACAGAGCTTTTGCCGGAGCAGATACGTGGGCTACAGCACTTACTCTTGCCGAAGCAATTAAGAAGTTTGATGACTGGAAACTTATAATACTTGGCAAGCAGACTCTTGACGGCGATACCGGCCAGGTTGGCCCCGAGCTTGCCCATAAGCTGAACATTCCTTTTATTGGTTATGCAAGCAGTATTCTGGATATAAATAAAAACAGAATGACCATAAAAAGGCTTATGGAAGACAGGTATGAAACTTTTGAAATAAGGCTTCCTGCAGCAATTTCTGTTGGAAAAGATATAAACATTCCAAGGGTACCATCGCTGCGAGGAAAGCTTAAAGCTAAGAATGAAGCTATTCCTGTGTGGGATAAGGATTATCTTAACCTGGATAAAAGCCAGGTTGGCCTTGAAGGCTCTTATACACAGGTTATCAAGATTTTTATGCCGGAGCATCATTATGAGATAAAAATGCTCGAAGGCAGTACGGACCAGCAGGTTGATGAGCTCTATGGCAGGTTGAAAGAGTTAAATATCGTCTGACTTATAAATATAATCTGGCAATAAAAAATAGGTACTGACTATAAATATTACCTGGCTATTGAAAGGAACTTGAGATTGGATATAAAGGTTGATGAAGGTACATGTACAGGATGCAGTTTATGTAAGAATGTCTGCATGTATGATGCTATCGAGATAATAAATGGCAAAGCCTCAGTTAATGACAGCTGTGTTTTCTGTGGTTCCTGTATAGATGCATGCAAGTTCAAATCCATAGAAATTACAGGTTTATCAGAAAAACACATGGATTTTTCAAATTATAATGGTGTAATGGTGTTCCTGGAAGCTCTTGACGGCAAAGTACTTGATGTCGGATATGAACTTGCTACAGAAGGCAGAAAACTTGCATCAAGCTTGGTTGTACCATTATCGGGAGTCTTGATTGGAAATAAGGTAAAAGATAATTTTTCGCAAGCGCTCGAATATGGGTTTGACAAGATTTACTGTATTGACAATCCTGTATTTTCAAATCAGCTCGACGATATTTATGCCAAGGCATTGGTTCAAATTATTGACAGGTATAAGCCTGAAATATTTCTTGCAGGTGCAACAAGCTTTGGAAGATCCCTGGTTCCAAAAGTTGCGGCAATAATAAAAACAGGTCTTACTGCTGACTGTACGGCACTTGCCATTGATGAAGAAAAGAGGATACTTCTTCAGACAAGGCCCACTTTCGGAGGTAATGTCCTTGCAACAATAATAACAAAGGACGCAAGACCTCAGATGGCAACAGTCAGGCCGCATGTAATGGAGAAAAAAAAGATTTGTATTGCAGGATCAGAAATTCCGAGTGCAAAAATCGAATTTATTGATATAGACCAGTCAAAATTCAAAACAAGATATAAACTGATAAGTACGGAAAAAGAAGCCGGTGAAAACATAAATATTACTGATTACGATGTAATAGTTTCGGGCGGAAGAGGTCTCGGAGGCAGCGAAGGCTTTGCCCTTTTAAAAGAGCTTGCAGATTTGCTTGGCGGAGTCGTCGGAGCATCCAGAGCTGCAGTTGATTCCAACTGGATATCCTATCCACACCAGGTGGGACAAACCGGGAAAACTGTAAATCCTAAAGTATACATTGCATGCGGTATTTCCGGGGCGATACAGCACCTTGCAGGTATGCAAACATCAGATCTCGTAATAGCAATAAATAAAGATCCGGAAGCACCTATTTTTAAAATAGCCAATTATGGGATAGTTGGGGATTTGTTCGAAATATTACCCAGGTTAATCAGGAAGATAAAAATGGTCAGTTAAAACGCATATTTAATTTTTTATTTTTTTATGGAGGTATAAATGCAAAAAGAGCTATCCCCCAGGGAATTAAAAATAGAATATGACAGCGGGAAGCTGAAATGTAAAACTACTGAGGAGCTGACTCCGCTTGAAGGAATTATAGGACAGGAAAGGGCTGTAAAAGCATTAAAGTTTGGTTTAAATATCAAAGACAGCGGTTTCAATATTTTTGTTGCAGGGTACAGCGGTACTGGCAGAACTACTGGCGTAAGAGGATTTGTTGAAGAAATTGCAAAGAAAAGACCTGCCCCTTTAGATTGGTGCTATATCAACAACTTTAAAAATTCATATGAGCCGAATGTTATAAAATTACCGGCTGGAAAGGGTAAAATTTTTCGGGAAGATATATCAAATTTTATTATTTCTATCAGAAATCTACTGCCAAAAACTTTTGAAAGCAAGGACTATTCAGAGAAAAAGGCTACAGTAATTAAAAGTATTGAACAGGAAAGAGAAAAACTATTAAATGAACTGAATAAGAGAGCCCAAGATGAAGGTTTTGTGCTCAGGTCAACCCAGATTGGTCTTTTTATAGTTCCGACTATTGATGGCAAGATTTTAAGTGAAGATGAATTTATCAAACTCGACGAAGAAAAAAAGAAAGAAATACAGCAGAAAAAGGAAAAAATAAATGATGACCTGAAAAAAACTATGGATTCTGTAAGAGATCTTGATAAGAAGACCAACGAGGCAGTAAAAAAACTGAACCATGATGTTGCACTTTATACTATAGAAAAATTTGTTAATGACATAAAAGAAAAGTATAAAGAAATTCCTGAAGTTAATGAATTTATTGATGAAGTCAGGGAAGATATATTAAAAAATGTTGATATTTTTATTGCAAGCCAGCAGGCAGAACCAACTTCACAATATATTTTCCCATGGATGAAGGAAGTACCCTTTAAAAAATATGAAGTCAATTTGCTGGTTGATAATTCCCAGGTAAAAGGTGCACCTGTCATTATTGAAAAAAACCCTACTTATCAGAATCTCTTTGGAAGAGTTGAAAAAGAAGCGCAGTTCGGTGTTCTTACTACGGATTTTACAATGATAAGAGGTGGATCTCTTCATAAAGCAAACAATGGTTTTCTTGTAATACCTGTTGAAGAGCTTTTTAAAAATATTTTTTCCTGGGACAGCTTAAAAATGTCTCTAACAGATAAGAAAATAATTATCGAGGAGGCAGGAGAAAAGTTAGGTTTCATTACAACCAAAGGCTTAAAACCGGAACCAATCCCATTAAATGTAAAAGTTATTCTTATCGGAAAACCAATTCATTATACTATTTTGTATTCCGTGGATGATGATTTTAAAAAGCTTTTCAAAGTTAAAGCAGATTTTGATCTTGTAATGAATAGAAATGATGCAAATATCAAAAAATATGCATCTTTTCTTTGCACGATATGCAATAAAGAAAAATTAAAGCATCTCCAATCTTCGGCAATCTCGAAAATGATTGAATATGCTTCAAGACTGGCTGAAGATAAAAATAAAATTTCAACAAAGTTTGCCGAAGTTTCAGACATAATAACCGAAGCAAATTTTTATGCAGAACAGGATAAGTCTAAATATATCAGCGACAAGCATGTTATGAAAGCCATTGAAGAAAAAATATACAGATCAAGCTTGATTGCGGAAAAAATCAAGGAATATATCAGCGATGGAACAATTTTAATAGATACTTCCGGAAAAATCGCCGGCCAGGTTAACGGATTATCCGTCTTAAGCCTGGGTGATTTTTCTTTTGGCAGGCCTTCAAGAGTCACGGTCTCAATTGCAATGGGTAAAGAAGGTATTATAGATATTGAACGAGAAACCAAGCTTGGCGGTCCTATTCATACAAAAGGAGTTTTAATTCTTAGCGGGTTTCTGTTCGGAAGATTTGCCAAGGATAAACCTCTGAATTTGTCGGCCAGGATAGTTTTTGAACAGAGTTATGGTGAAATTGAAGGAGATAGCGCTTCAGGCGCTGAGCTATATGCACTCCTGTCAGCTATTTCCGGTGTTCCGATAAATCAAAATTTTGCTGTTACAGGTTCGGTAAATCAGAAAGGTGAAGTTCAGGCAATAGGTGGTGTTAATGAAAAGATAGAGGGTTTTTTTGAAATCTGTAAGGCTAAAGGGCTTACAGGTGAACAGGGTGTTATTATTCCTAAAAGCAATGTCAGGAATTTGGTGCTCAAAGATGAAGTCATAAAAGCTGTAAAGGAAAAGAAATTCCATATTTATTCCGTCAGAACAATTGATGAAGGCATTGAGATTTTAACCGGTCTAAGAGCAGGTAAATTAAAAACAGACGGCACCTTCGAAAAAGATTCCATAAATTACAAAGTTGATAGTAAGATAAAAGAATTTATGGAAAAATATAAAGCGTTATCCGGACCGGCTGCTGCAGCAGCAGAAGCAAAAAATAATAATAAATCAAAATCATAACAAAATTAAAAAGGTAGACTC
>JAMCVO010000606.1 GCA_023475715.1 Actinomycetota bacterium | reverse complement strand
ATAAGTTAGCTCTTTTGACAAACCGGAATTGATTAAGAGTATTGCCAATTATCTGTGTGATTTCTGGATTCAGATTTGTGAGGAAATTTTAACCAGAACTGATATAGACTGTGTATTTTTCTGGGAGGATATGTCAGGTAAAAATGGATCCCTGATAAGCCCGAAAATATTTAAGGAATTTATGACACCATACTATAAAAGAATCATAGATTTTTTAAAAAATAAAGGACTTAAGGATTTTGTGGTTGACACTGACGGGAATGTTTCGGAACTAATACCGCTCTTTTTGGAAGTTGGTATGACGGGAATGTATCCGTTTGAAGTGCAGGCCGGAAATGATATTTTAGAAATCAGAAAAAAATATCCAAACTTGCAGATTTTTGGCGGAATTGATAAAAATAAACTGGCCATAGATAAATCGGCTATCGATAATGAATTAGTTAAGGTTAAAGAAATGATAAAGTTGGGCGGGTATATTCCATATGCTGATCATCTAATACCACCAAATGTTTCATGGGAAAATTTTAAATATTACAGAAATAAATTAAAAGAAATAATTTTTTAATTTTACTGATAATTCAATATATTATATATTCCATATGCTGATCATCTAATACCACCAAATGTTTCATGGGAAAATTTTAAATATTACAGAAATAAATTAAAAGAAATAATTTTTTAATTTTACTGATAATTCAATATATTTATTATTTTTAAAAAGTAGCAATATTAAAAAAGTTAAAGGGTAGGAATAATGGAAAAGAAATTATTAACAAATATGTTAGAAACAATGCTTAAAATCAGAATGTTTGAAGAAAACATTATAGAGTTATTTAAAGCTGGGGAACTCCCCGGCTGGCTTCATGTTTACGTGGGTGAGGAAGCTGTTGCAACGGGAGTTTGCCTGAATCTGAGCAAAAAAGATTATATTACATCTACCCATAGGGGGCATGGCCATTGTATTGCAAAAGGAGCAAAACTAAAAAATATGATGGCTGAGCTGTACGGGAAAAAAACAGGCTGCTGCAGTGGACGGGGCGGCTCCATGCATATCTCAGATGCTTCAGTGGGAATACTTGGAGCTAACGGTATAGTTGGAGGAGGAATTCCGATTGCTACAGGAGCAGCCCTTGGCTGTCAGTACCAAAAGGAAGGAAGAATAGTCGTTTCTTTTTTTGGTGACGGAGCTTCGGATGAAGGTAGTTTTCATGAATCATTGAACCTGGCATCTGTATGGAGGCTGCCGGTAATTTATGTATGTGAAAACAATTTATATGCCGAAACAAATCCCTGCAGCAAGCATTCAAATATCAAAGACATTGCTGACAGAGCCAAGTCCTATAATATCCCAGGTGTTATAGCAGACGGAATGGATGTGCTGGATGTATATAATAAGATAAATAAAGTGGCAAACGATGTCAGAGGCGGCAGCGGGCCAGTTTTGGTGGAAGCTAAAACATACCGGTATCGGGGTCACTACGAAGGTGATCCTGAAGTATACAGGGATAAGGAAGAAATTAGCAAATGGAAAAAGAAAGATCCGATACTAAAACTTGAAGAAAAAATAATTAAAGATAAAATCCTGACATTACCGGAAATAGAAACTATAAAAAAAGCAGTTCAGAATGAAATAGAAGAGGCAATTGAATTTGGCAGGAAAAGCCCGGAACCATTGCCGGAAGAAGCAATGGATAATGTTTACTGCACATCATGACATGTATTACTTTAAAAAATACAGATAGATATTAAGAGAGGATAAAATGAGAGAGATTACCTATAGAGAATCAATAAATGAAGCTTATCGGGAAGAAATGAGAAAGGATAAGAATATAATTGTCTTTGGAGAAGATATTGCAGAGCATGGGGGTGCTTTCGGAGTAACCAAAGGATTGCTTGATGAATTTGGACCCGAAAGGGTAAGAAATACTCCCATATCAGAAACAGCCATAGCAGGAGCTGCCATAGGTTGCTCAATAGTTGGGCTAAGGCCAATTGCCGAGTTTATGTTCGATGATTTCCTGCCGGTTGCAGGAGATCAGATAATAAATCAAATGGCAAAACTGAGATACATGTCAGGCGGACAGCTAAAACTTCCTCTAACTTTAAGAATGCCAATGGGGGGAGGCCTGTCGCAAGCTGCCCAGCATGCTCAATGTCTCATTGGAATATTTATGAATGTACCGGGACTTAAAATAGTCTGTCCTTCAACTCCATACGATGCCAAGGGTATTTTTAAGTCAGCAATAAAAGATGATAATCCGGTTTTAATGTTTGAGCATTTAAAGCTTTATGAAAATAAGGGAGAAGTTCCTCAGGAAGAATATTATATTCCAATCGGTAAGGCAGACATAAAAAAGCAGGGCAAAGATATTACTATTGTTGCAATTTCAGAGATGGTTGTTAAAAGCTTAAATGTTGCAAAAAAGATGGAAGAAAAAGGCATTAGCATAGAAGTTATAGATCCAATTTCATTAGTACCCTTAGACATTGAAACTATTGTAAAATCTGTGAAAAAGACGGGCAAAGTTTTAGTTGCTTACAACGGATCAAAAAGCAGTGGTGCGGGGGCTGAAATAGCAGCAAGAATAAATGAGTTTGCTTTTGAGTACCTTGACAGTCCAATTTATAGAGTTGCTGAAAAAGATTGTCCTATCCCTTTTTCTCCGGTCTTAGAACGGGAAGTTTTACCTCAGGAAGAGGATATTGAAAGAGCAGTAAGAGAAGCCCTTGGATTATGAAAGACTAATATAAAAACTATAAGGTTATCACAGATCCTTAAGAGTGCAAAACCAAATGAGGATATAATAATGAATGGCTATAAGAGATTTATGACTGCAGTGAAAAATCAGGAACCTGACTTGGTTCCTATATGGGAACTGATTATAAATAATTCTGTTATTGAGGACCTTTACGGAAAAATATCATTTTTAGATTTTGTTGAAAAAGAAAATCTTGACGGTTTTACTGTATTTGGAAACAGTGATAAAAAAATAACCGGAGAAAAAACTTATATAGATGAATGGAATATAACATGGAAGCTGGAACCCAATGATATTTTTTATCCTGTTGATGGACCAATTAAGAAATATGAAGATTTAAAAGCTTTTTCGTTGCCTGACGCTGATTCAGAATATTTATATAAGGATCTTCAGGAAGCTGTAAAAAGATTTAAGAGCGAAAAAGCAATCGTTTTTATAACGCATGAAACTTTTGAATACTCACACTATCTGCTCGGAGGGATGGATAAGCTTTTCATAAACTACATTACAGAACCTGATTTTGTAAGAGAATTGCTGGAAATGATATGGTCCTACAAAAGTAGAGTAATTAAAAATGCTATAGAAATCGGAGCCGATGTAATTGCTCTGGGGGATGACTATGCCGGCAGAAATGGTACTCTGATGTCTCCGAAACATTTCAGGGAATTCATTTTGCCGTATTTAAAAAAAGCTGTAGACATTATTCATGAAAAAGGCTCTTTTGCAATAAAACACACTGACGGTAATATCTGGGGAATTATTGATGATATTGTCAATGCCGGAATTGACGTACTGGATCCATTGGAACCATTAGCGGGTATGGATATCGGAATTGTAAAAGAAAAATATGGGAAAAGAATTTGCCTGGCAGGAAATATTGATTGTACAATGGTACTGTCAATGGGAACCGAAGATGAAGTTAAAGAAGCTGTAAAGGAGACCATAGCCAAGGCTGCACCTGGTGGTGGTTATATAATGGCTTCCAGTAATTCCATTCATCCCGGTGTTAAATCTATAAACTATAAAACAATGCTTGAAACTGCAAGGAAGTACGGACAATATCCAATTTCGGAACATTTGGTAAAGGAATATAAAAATAAGAACTATATAAAAAAATTTGTTTGAAATAAGCTCCAGGGAGTATATTTATGAGTAATTCTAAAAATCCAAATACGGTTTATTTCGTTAACCGTCTGGCAGGTTCAATGCCAAAAGTTGGAATTCGTCCGACAATTGACGGGAGACGGGGCGGTGTAAGGGAATCCCTTGAAAACCAGACAATGAATATGGCAAAGAATGCTGCAAAATTTTTAGAAGGGAATTTAAAACATTCAAATGGACTTCCAGTTGAATGTGTAATAGCAGACAGGTGTATTGGCGGGTTTGCAGAAGCAGCAATGACACAGGAAAAGTTTAAAAAAGAAGGAGTTGGGCTTACACTTACTGTAACTCCAAGCTGGTGTTATGGTTCAGAAACCATGGATATGGATCTGTATTTGCCAAAAGCTGTATGGGGTTTTAATGGTACTGAGCGACCTGGTGCCGTATATCTTGCCGCTGTGCTTGCTGCCCATAATCAGAAAGGCATACCTGCATTCGGAATTTATGGAAAAGATGTTCAGGATTTGAGTGATAAAAGTATTCCCGAAGATGTCGGGGAAAAATTATTAAAATTTGTAAGATCAGGTCTTGCTGCCGCTACAATGAAAGACAAATCATATCTGGCGATGGGTGGAGTCAGTATGGGAATTGCAGGTTCAATAGTGGATCCGGGATTTCTTGAGAATTACCTGGGGTTAAGATATGAATTTGTTGACATGTCAGAATTTATAAGAAGAATTGATGAGCAGATATATGACAGGGAAGAATACAAACTGGCCCTTGCATGGGTTAAAAAATACTGCAGGGAAGGGCAGGATAATAATCCCAAAGACAGGCAAAAATCCAGAGAGCAAAAAGACAGGGACTGGGAATTTGTTGTAAAAATGACCATGATAGCCAGGGATCTGATGATTGGAAACCCGAATCTGGCAAGTATCGGATTTGAAGAGGAGGCTTTGGGTCACAATGCGATTGCATCAGGTTTTCAGGGCCAGAGGCAATGGACCGATCACTTTCCCAATGCAGATTTTACGGAAACTATTCTTAACAGCTCTTTTGACTGGAACGGAATAAGAGAAGCATTCATATTTGCAACAGAAAATGATTTATTAAATGCTGTTTCCATGCTTTTTGGGCATCTTTTGACAAATACGGCCCAGATATTTGCAGATGTCAGGACTTACTGGAGCCCCGAGGCAATAAAAAGGGTAACAGGAGAGTCCTTGCCGGATGAAGCTCAAAATGGAATTATACATCTGATTAATTCGGGTTCCGCGGCGCTTGACGGCACAGGTGAGCAGATTTTAAATGGTAAACCGGCATTGAAACCATTCTGGAACATCAGATATCAGGAAGTAGAAAAATGTTTGGATGCCACACTTTTCAGACCTGCAAATCTGGGATATTTTAAAGGGGGAGGGTTTTCAACTGATTTTCTGTCAAAAGGCAGGATGCCTCTTACAATGTTTAGATTAAACCTGGTCAAAGGGCAGGGTCCTGTTCTTCAAATTGCCGAAGGATACTCCATAGATCTGCCAAAAAAAATTCATATTAAACTTGATGATAGAACTGATCCCACCTGGCCAACAACATGGTTTAGTCCGAGAATTACCGGGAAGGGTGCATTTAAAAATACATACTCGGTAATGGTTAACTGGGGTGCAAATCATGCGGCAGTAAGTTATGGACATATTGGTGCAGATTTAATTACCCTTGCCTCTATTTTTAGGATCCCAGTTTGCATGCATAATATTGAGGAATCTAAAATTTTTAGACCTAGTGCATGGAGTGCCTTTGGTACATCAGATCCGGAAGGTGCAGACTTCAGGGCTTGCAAGAACTTTGGACCGTTATACTAAGCCCTAAACCCATTAAAAAGATAGCAGGAGATTATCATGTTAGTTGATATGCCGCTTGAGGAATTAAAAAAATACAAACCTCTTCAAACAAAGAAAGACGATTTTTCCAAATTCTGGGAAGAAACAAAAAAGATATCTGAAAATCAAACCCTGAATGAGGAAATTATAAAAATAGATTATATCATTGAAGATATAGTTGTAAATAAGGTATTTTATGATGGTTTTGGCGGCGCCAGGATTTGCAGTTATTATATTCTTCCCAGAAAAGAAAAACCTTACCCGGTAATTTTATGGTTTCATGGTTATGGTGATGATAAACAGAAAATAAATTTTTATCTTAATTGGGTGTTAATGGGATATGCCGTTATGGCAATAGATATCAGAGGGCAAAGTGGTGAAAGTGTAGATAATAAAATTTATCCGGCTCCTTCTGCAATCGGATACATGACTAAAGGGATATTCAGTAAGGAGGACTATTATTACCGTGGAGTTTATATGGATTGTGTGCGAGCGATAGATTTTCTTTCAACAAGAAAAGAGATTGATTTAAACAGGCTCTGTATAACAGGTGTAAGCCAGGGAGGCGGACTATCACTTGCAACTGCTGCCCTGGATTCCAGGGCTAAACTTATAATAGCTGAAATACCATATTTATGTCATTTTGAAAGAGCCGTCGAATGGGCTGAAGAAGTTAAAAATATGACTTATCTGGAATTTGCTGCAATAATAAAAAAATATCCCGACAGAGAAGAAGAATTGTTTGGAACTCTCAGTTATTTTGATAATCTAAATCTTGCAGATTTGATAAAAGCAAGAACTGTAATTTCAGTTGCACTTAAAGATCTGGTTTGTCCGCCTTCGACTATTTTTGCAGTTTATAACCATATAAAAGCTGTAAAGCATATTGAAATCCTGCCATATTATGATCATAGCTGGGAAACCCATATAAAGTTTGCAGAAAAGAAATTGGAATATATAAAGAAGTATTTATAATTTCAATAGATTCAACAAGTTTGTTTCAAATTGTATCAATTATACCTTTGTCAAGACAACCATCGCAGGTAAAGATGTGAAGCTGTGAATTAAATCCAGGAGTTTTTTTAAGATTTTTGTTATTTTGTGATAAGCTAATACTAGATATTATTTTAAAAAAGTTAATTTGGTTATCATATTAAAAAAAATGGTGAAATGATTAAAGTAGAATTAGGAAAAACCGGCTTTATGTAAGTGTTATTTGTCTGGGGGCAATGCTTTTTGGAACAAAAATTTCTGCCAAAGTATCATATGAACTTTTGGACTTATTTTTTAGTAGGGGAGGTACATTTATTGATACTGCTAATATGTATGCATACTGGGTCCCAGGATTTAAGGGTGGTGAAAGCGAATCTTTACTTGGCCAGTGGATTAAATCCAAAAAAAACCGTGATAAGTTATTTATTGCTACAAAAGTAGGGTTTTCTGCACCTGTAGATAATTTAAATACCGGGTTGCGAGCCAGTCAGATTGAAAAAGCCTGTAATAGCAGCCTGAAACGTCTGGGAATAGATGCAATAGATCTTTATTATGCCCATGTAGATGATAGAAATACGTCTATGGAAGAAAGCTTGAAGAACAAATGACAAAATTAAATAATGCTCATTTAAGATTACCAAAGTAAGATTTTAAAAAATAAAAAATATTGATAAAATAGTTGAATTACTATATATTATAACTTAATTATTTAACAATATTATATAACTAAAAATTTGTAATTG
>JAMCVO010000208.1 GCA_023475715.1 Actinomycetota bacterium | reverse complement strand
CCTCCTAATTTTATTTTTTAAAAATGAAATATTTTCTCTTTCTAAAATTATATCTTTTAGACTATGTTATATTATCTTTTTATCTTTCTACTATTTTTTTAGAACAGATTTAAGAAATCTTAGGCATTCTTTTACTATACTTTCCCTGGTCCATCCTGGAGTAAGAGGTAAAGTCTTACTTTCATAGTTTAATGATAAAGCACCTTTGTAGTTGATATCCTTTAATGCTTCTATAAATTCCACCCAATTTATATCATCGCCTTGACCACCCATAGGCGGATATACAAATTGATCCACTACATGACCGGAAGGCGGTTTTATTGTAACACCTTTTAAATGGCAGTGGCATATTAAGTCTCCATAAGTATGAATTAATTTGGGTATATCAAATAGTTGGACAGTGTACTGCTGTATATCAAAATTTATTTTAAGGTTCGGGCTATCAACTGCATCCAGAACTCTTGTCATGTCCAGATAACTGGTTACTACATTTTCAAATACTGCTTCCAGAGCAATAGTAACTCCTACCTCTTCTGCATAACGAGAACTTTCCTTTAGACCCTCTACAACTCTATTAAAAGCTTCCAATCCATCAATTCCGGTAAGGTTGCCAACCCAGTCCCATGTTCCACCGGTACAGGTTACAATCATAGGTACACCAATCTTAGATGCATAGTAAATATTTTTTTTGAAATAATCTACACGTCTTCGGAACTCCTTTGGGTCTTTTACTGCAAAAAGAACATGCTGGGCAATATCTACCACTTCCAATTCTTTGTTTTTAGCATAGTCTATTATATATTGTGCTTGATCAATTGTAATTTTATCCGGATTGAAATGACAATCGTATGTCCCTCCAATCTCAATAACTTCGAAACCTTGCTCAGCAGTAAAATCTATAGCTTTAAAAACATCACGATCTTCAAAAATCCCTGTATACAGACATGTTTTCATTTTTATACCCATTCCTTTCGCTTCGCTCAAGGCACAAAACGGGATGAAAAACCGTTGTCCTTAAGCCTATTTTCTTTTATAAATATATATTGCCAATTTGATTTTCTTTCAGACTTACTCCTCTTTCTTTATTATAATAATTGTCTAATTCTTTAATAAGTTACCTTTGCCACACTGCCCGCATCTACACATAATGGATGACCAGTAATAAAACGGGCATTATCCGTACATAACCATGCAATAGCATTAGCTACATCCTCAGGGGTTATCATCTCTTGAATAATGTTACGGTTAACTGCGGATTTCTTTAGTTCCTCTTTAGTCGTATTTAATAGCTGCACTTGGCTGTCAAAAAACTCACCGGTAGTAGCTGCAGGACATACTGCATTAACAGTAATATTATATTTTCCAACTTCGTTGGCCAAAGACTGAGTCAAACCAATCACGGCAAACTTAGATGCACAGTAAGCAGAATAATTGGGAATTGCGCGCAGGCCTCCGTCTGAAGAAATGTTAATGATACGCCCCCCATTCTGCTTGATGATTATTGGTAATGCATATTTACAAGTGAGAAAAACACCATGGATATTAACATCAAATATCTTTTTCCAGACCTCATAAGACATTTCTTGAACCAGACCAAATCTAACAAACCCAACAGAATTAACCAGGATATTGATCTTGCCAAATGTATCAGCAGTTTGATTAATGGCTGCTTTTACCTGGTCTTCTTGAGTTATATCACACACCAAAGCAATAGCTCTGCATCCTAACTTTTTAACTTCATTTATGGTATTCTCCAGCTGTCCTTTTTGCCCAAACCCACTTTCTTTAGGTCCACAGATATCCAAAGCAGCAATATCAGCTCCTTCCTTAGCCAGGGCTATACAAGTAGCAGCTCCCATCCCTCGAGCAGCTCCTGTAACTATTGCTACCTTTCCTTCTAATTTCATTTTAAAATTCTCCTTTTTCAACTTATTTCAAAATTTCCTTTAATGCTTCTTTTATGCGTTTCTTATTCGGTATAACACGGCTCTCCGCTATAGGAGCAAATGGTATTGGGATATCCAGTGCACCTACTCGTTTAACAGGAGCATCAAGATAATCAAAAGCCTTCTCGCTCACTATAGCTGCTATCTCAGCTCCTACCCCTGCTGTACTACAACCCTCAGTAACTACTAAAAACCTGCCTGTCTTTTTAACAGAATCTAAAATAGTAGCCTCGTCTAGCGGAACTAGCGTACGGGGATCGATAACCTCCACTTCAATTCCCTGTCTGGCAAATTCTTCGGCTATTATCAACATTTTATGTACCATTAAAAAAGTGGCTACTACAGTTACATCCCTGCCTTCCCTTTTTATGTCAGCCTTGCCGAAGGGAAGAGTATATTCCTCACTTGGAAGGGGGGTGAAACGGGTAATATTTTTGTGATCTTCTGTACTGGATTTACCCCCCGGCGACTTACTCCCATATAGGGCTTTGTGTTCAAAGAATAACACAGGATTATTGTCCCTAATGGCTGTCTTTAAAAGTCCCTTGGCGTCATAAGAGGTAGATGGCACTATAACTTTCAACCCTGGTACATGCATGAACCAAGCTTCCAAACTTTGTCCATGTTGTGCTCCCCGAGTTGCAGATCCTAAAGGAGCTCTTATTACCAGTGGAAGAGTTATTTCTCCTCCTGATATAAGTCTCAGCTTTGCCGCTTGATTGACTATTTGATCCATTGCGCAGGTAATAAAGTCCATAAACTGAATTTCTGCTATTGGTCTTAACCCTCCGATTGCTGCTCCTATTGCAGCTCCAATAATAGCCGCTTCGGAAATTGGAGTATCTCTGACTCTTTGCTCACCAAATTCCTCAAATAAACCTTTAGTAACCTGGAAAGCACCTCCAAATTCCCCTATGTCCTCGCCTAGCAAAATAATACTCTCGTCTCTCTGCATTTCTTCTCTTAGAGCTTGCCTAAGTGCCTCAGCAATTGTAGTTATCTGCTCCAATTTATCTCCTTTATGTATATAAATATTTCAACGGATCATCCGAATCTGGACTATTTTGAGCAAAGGTAAGAGCGTTTTCTATCTCTTCTTTAACTTTCTCTTGAAGACTCTGAACTTCCTGTGGAGAAAGAATGCGCATATCGATAAGCTTGCTTTCTAATTGACAAATGGGATCTCTTCTTAACCAATCTTCGACCTCTTTTTTTGGTCTATAGTTACCTGGCTCGAATCTGGCGTGTCCTTTGTATCTATATGTTTTACACTCTACTAGCATTGGACCTTTGTCCTCCCTTGCTCTCTGCACAGCCTCACCTACAGTCTTATACACTTCTAAGACATCATTTCCATTCACCATAACTCCAGGTATTCCATATCCTCTTGCCTTCTCAGCAAGATCCTTTAATAGCGTAACTTTACTTACCGGAGTGGAAAATCCGTATAGGTTGTTCTCGCATACAAAGACTACTGGAAGTCTCCATATAGCAGCCAGGTTAACTCCCTCGTGAAAAGCACCTGTATTAACAGCACCATCTCCAAAAAAGCAAACAACTACCTGAGAAGTTTCTCGTAGTTTAACAGATAAGCCTAGTCCGGCAGCTATGGTAATACCAGCTCCTACAATACCCCCGACACCAATGACACCTGCCTCCAGTTTACCAATATGTAACGACCCCCCCATTCCTTTACAGCATCCTGTTTTCTTTGCAAACAACTCGGCCATTAATTCATGAATAGGTGCTCCTTTAGCGATATAATGGCCATGGCTTCTATGGGTGGTAGTTATATAGTCTTCTTTACTGAGATTTTCACATGTTCCAACAGCTATTGCTTCCTGTCCGGAATACTGGTGCATAGTACCGGGCATAGAGCCCGTGGCAAACAGAAGATAAATTTTTTCCTCAAATTTGCGGATTCTATACATTTGTCGATACATTCTTAGCAGTTTGAATTTTTTGATTATTTTTTCTTCCATCTAGATTTCCAAACTAAGATAATTTCCTATAGATCAGTACACTGGAAGTTCAACCACTTCCTCCTGTAAAGGGAGACTCACCCATGCTCTTTCCCGGGCCGACTTATAGGCTGCTAGTACAATCTCCAGCGATTTTATTCCATCATCTCCAGTAACAGGAGGTTCTTTATCCTCTGTAATACTTTGATAAAAAACCTTTAGTTGCTTGAGATAGGGAAAGTCCCTGGGAGGCACAATAGATATCCAATTGTCTTTGGGCTTATCCCACCAAACTTTCGGATAAAAATACTTTAACACAATATCTGGAATCTGATCTATATTCTTCTCTGTATACACTGCCAAAGGAACTGTTTGAAAGGGATTAACAGTTTCTGAGCTAATGTAGATAGTGCCTTCACTTCCATATAATCCTGTGGTATTATCCATTGTTGGTGAATATATATCGGTAGAAATAAAACCGGTTGCCCCACTTATGAAATTACATAGAAGCCAAGCATTATCATCAACCTTTTGAGGAACTACAGAATGTTTAACTTCTGCACAAATCTCCTTGATATCTCCCATGAAGAACCTAGCCATATCAATTCTATGGATACCTGGATCAATGAGGCTAGATCCTCCCGATAGTTCAGTTTGAAATCTATAATCTGTATCAGAAGGGTAGTCAGTTACTCTAACCTTAAAAGTACTACTAAAACCCATTACCTGCCCTATAGTACCCTTTTCTACTAGTTGCTTGGCTATCTCTACCTGATTCCAGAATCTTTGATTAAATCCCATCTGAAACTTCACTTTATTTTCCTTGCAGGCTTTAACCATCTCTTTAGCATCCCTAAGATTGATAGCAATAGGTTTATCGCATAGTACATGTTTTCCTTCATTAGCTGCAGCAATTACAGCTTCTTTATGGTTTGCATTTGGAGTAGTTACTATTACCGCATCTATGTTTTTGCTTTTTACAAGATCCTCGTAGTTGTAGTAAATTTCCCTTACACCCCACTGTTTTCCATACTCATCTGCTTTTTCTCTGTTTCGCCGACATATGGCTACCAACTCTACTTCTGGCATCTGCTGGATAGCCGGAACATGAGCTAACCTGGCAATTGAACCTGCACCAATGATCCCAAGTCTAATTTTTGAAGACATTTATTACCTTCCTTTCTTCTAATTTAACTTTAATACTTGCCCAAAATCTTGGATTGTTTTGTATCAATTTCTTTATTCGATGATATAACTCCAATGATAATTCTAATGCTACTTCTTCCGTGACTTCTACTTATCTTAATTTCTCTTCAGCTTTCTCAGCAGGTTAACCCAATGTAAAACCGTTCGATAGCTTCAAACAAGTCTTTTTAGTAGGTACTGTCAAATCAAAAATTGTTACGCAAATACTTATAATTCTGGAATTAACTTTTTTGTGTAATTAGTAAACTTGTACAATTATATACCCACATTCGCTTTTAATATTTGTAAGCGTTTTACATAATAATTAAAGTATTGTATCAAAGAAAAATTAATTATATGCTGAAAACATGTTTTTTTAGCTTTGATTATATGTTCTCCAGTCATTTTATTGTGTCTATCAAAATTTTTTATAGAAAGCGTTTACAAAATAAATTATATAATATAAAATAAATACAAGTCAATAATAATTCAAAAGTATTGTAAATTGTCTGCATATATATATTGAATATTAATTTTGATTGTAATTAAAAAATAGAAAGCACACTTATAATATTAGTTTAATTTTTTTTATTCTATTAGAATAACAATTTTAATTGGAAATTTTTTAAGAATAAAAAAATAGTAACTAGAATAGAATATAAAATGGTAAATATTTATGATGTTGCAAAAAAATCTAATGTTTCAATTGCTACTGTATCCAGAGTTATAAATAATAATAAAGGTGTGTCCGTAAAAACTAGAGAAAAAGTATTAACAGTTACAAAAGAACTGAATTACGATATCAATATTATTGCCAAGAGTCTGGTTACAAAAAAGACTGGTACCATTGGCGTTATTATTCCAGACATTACAACTATGTTTTTTTCAATGATAGTAAGAGGTATTGAGGACTTCTCAAGGGAAAATAATTTAAATCTAATAATTGGCAATTCTGATAATGATGTAAACAAAGAACTTTATTATTTAAATGAATTTAATAAAAGGAATGTTGATGGAATTATAATTTCATGTACTGAAAGAAAAAAAGAACAAAATAAACATATCATAACTCTTTTGGAAAAACAAAAACCTCTAGTTTTAATAGATCGTTATATTCCCGATATCTATAGTTCCTATGTAATAACAAATAATATAAGAGGAGGATATTTAGCAGCACGGCACCTTATTGAGCAAGGTCATAAAAAAATAGCATTAATTAATGGACCTAAAACTATTTCAATCTGCACGGAGAGAAAAGTTGGATTTATTAAAGCATTAAATGAATTTAATTTAAATTTTGATAAAAAATTGGAATTTTTTGGAGATCTAGATGCTAAAAGTGGCTATGAAATAATGGAAAAAATTCATAATTCTAAAAATAAAGTTACTGCAATATTCGCTATATGCGATTTAATAGCAATTGGTGCTTTAAAATATTTAAAAGATAAAAAATTATTGATACCTGATGATTATGCTGTTGTTGGTTTTGATAATCTTCCATATTCATTTTTATTAAAACCAAATCTAACAACAATAGAACAACAAAAATATTTAATGGGAAACAAAGCAGCGAATATTTTAATAAAAAATATATTAAACAATACAAATAATATAGAACAAATAATTTTGGAACCTAAATTAATAATAAGAGAATCAACTGTTAAAAGTCATTCAGCAGATGGGGAACTTAGTAAATTTTTATTCTCCCTCAAATAAGAGGGCGCAAACATAGAATAAGATGAGATCATTATGACTACAAGAGAGTTATTTTTATCAATATTAGAATTTGATAAATGTAATAGAACTTTAAATTGGGAATTTGGTTATTGGGGTGAAACATTAAAAAGATGGTATAGGGAAGGCTTGCCAAAAAAAAGTGGTTTACCAAAAGAGGTTTCATATGGAGAACCTATACTTGGCCCTGGACATAACAGCCCAGTATTAATTTCTAATGATGAAATTTTATTAGATCAGGATGTACATAATTATTTTAATTTTGATGAATGTCTTACAACTTTTCCAATTAATCACTGGATTTATCCAAAATTTGATAAAAAAATTATAAAAGAAGATGAAAGAAAAATAGAATTAATAGATTCAGATGGAATTAAAAAATTAATATTAAAAGATGGGTCTAGCATGCCATTCTGGCTTGAGTTTCCTGTAAAAAATGAAAAAGATTGGGAGATTTTAAAAGAAGAAAGATTAAATTTGAATAATATAAAAAATAGATATATTAGCAATATCGATAATTATATTATAAAAGCAAGATCCAGGTCTTTTCCTTTGTGTATATTTGGTGATCCAGTTGGTTTTTTTGGATCTTTAAGATTTTTAATAGGAGAGATAAATTTATTCTTATTTTATTATGACAAACCTAATCTAATAAAAAATATTACAAATTATCTATGTGATTTTTGGACC
>JAMCVO010000299.1 GCA_023475715.1 Actinomycetota bacterium | reverse complement strand
CTGTTTGTGTTTTTAGTTTTTTCAGTATTATTTTCAGTATTATTAACATCTACATCTGCATCAACCTCATTTACTTTATTTTCTATATCATTTAAATCATCTTTTACATCAATCTCATCGTCAGCCTCATTTATATCATTTTCGATATCAATGTCTTCATTAACCTCATCTGCATCATTTTCTATATCAATGTCATCATTAATATCAGCTATATCATCCTTGACATCAATCTCATCGTCAGCCTCACTTAAACCTTCTTCGATATCAGTTATAGCTTTACCTTCTTTACTGTCACCATAGATGTAATTAGGTAAAGATAAGCTCAAATAGGAAAAAAGAGAGACTAGAATCGTAATTGTGAATATTCGTACAAATAAATTACTATTCTTTATTTTCTTTGACATCATTTACCTCCAATTTTTTTATTGTATTGATTAATTTATGTCTCACTAATATAAACGAAAAAAAATCATAATTTGTTGAGTTTTAAAAAATATTTCTGAAAACCAACAAACATCAATCAATTTTTATCAATAAATCATTGTTACATTTGTCACATTCTTGCATATTGGCACAATTAAATAGTATACTGATTCAATATTATTAGTAATAATTAAAGGGGGATGTATGGAAGGGAAAGGGATCAAGATTGTTGTTGCAATCACAAGGTTTGTCATGGCTGCTCAATTTTTATGGGCTTTTTTTGACAAACTGCTGGGACTGGGTTTTGCCACAGCTCCGGAGAGAGCATGGATTAGAGGTGGTTCTCCCACATTCGGATTTCTAACCAAAGGTGCTACTGGTCCATTTACTAAATTTTTTAATGCTATCGGAGGCAAAGGTGTAACTGATTGGTTATTTATGCTAGCACTGCTTCTAATTGGATTAGTACTACTTTTGGGAATTGGTATGAAAATAGGAACCATTTCTGGTTCAGTTTTGATGTTTTTAATGTGGGCTGCATCTCTTCCAAAACCAAATGATATTTTCCAGATAGACGATCATTTGGTTAATATATTAGTCTTATTAATACTATTGTTGCTAAAAGCAGGTCAGGTTGCCGGACTTGGAAGATGGTGGGTCAATACCAAGCTTGTCAAAAGATCCCCGGCATTGGAATAATATTAAATTTATTTAATATTAAAAAATAATTTTAGACTTTTTTATCATTTTTTTACTGGTGAGATATGAAACTCTCAACAAGAAGTAGATATGGCACCAGATTGATGCTGGAACTGGCTCTTAACTATAATAAAGGGCCAGTTCTGCTAAAAGATATAAGCAAATCCCAGGAAATATCATTAAAATACCTGGCTCAAATCATCATGCCTTTGAAGATAGCTGGATTAATAAAATCTTCCAGAGGTGCGCACGGGGGTTATTTTTTATCTAAACACCCAAAAGATATAAAATTGAGTGAAATAATTGTTGCTGTTGAAGGCCCCTTAAATCTTGTTGAGTGTGTTGATAATCCGGCAATTTGCAACAGGTCAGACTTTTGCACGACAAAAGATATCTGGACAGAAATAAGTATTAAACTTTTGACAATACTTGAATCATACACTTTACAAATGATGATAAGGCGGTATAAAATAAAAAATAAGTTTCTCTAAATGAAGGTATTAATGGTGGTATTTTAATGGCTATATATTGCAACCGGGAAATAATGTCAGCTTTAAAAGAGGAAAAATTCCCTAAATCAAAAAATGAAATAATAAATATTATTAAAAAATACTCAAACATAAGTGAAGCTTCAATAATTGCATTAAATAGTCTTGAGGAAAAAGTATATGAGTCACTTGATGATGTTTGCGAGAATGTGAAAATTGTCTGTAATTTAGAAATAAGAAATGCATTAAAAAAAATAATTTATCCTGTAACTAAACAGGAAATCATGAATTACATAAAAAATAAAAACTCTTCTGATATTGTTATAAAAACATTGGATGAGCTGCCTGAAGACATACTTTTTAACGATATATCTGATATTTGCAAATAGTTAAGAAATTTAGTTATTGGTTAATTTCAATTTTTTTAAGCCTTGATTCTATTCCTCAAACAGGTAAATTCTTTAAACAAAGATACATAATAGTTTGATTTTCTATTTTTTTACTGTCAATACCGTTTACTTAAAAATATAATAACTGATTGCAGCTTTTCAAGGTAGTAAAATTTATGGAATTAGCGTATAATTATTTAACAAATATTTATAAAATTATTATAATAAATTTATTATAAATAAAAATTTTGAAAGAAGCGCATCATTTGAAAGAAGCATATTTATATAAAAAATTAACCACAAATAAGGTCAGATGCGATCTGTGTTCGCACAGATGTGTAATTTCAGAAGGCGGTAAGGGAAAATGTTATGTGAGGGAAAATAGAAATGGGACTTTGTATACCCTTGTTTATGAAAATATAATTGCTGAAAATATAGATCCAATAGAAAAAAAACCGCTATTTCATTTCCTGCCTGGTACAAAATCATTATCAATTGCCACTCCTGGATGTAATTTTAAATGCTTCTTCTGCCAGAACTGGCAAATTTCTCAAATGCCTTGTGATTATGACAAGATTGAGGGAAAACCCGTTTCGCCTGAACAGCTGGTGGATAATGCACTGGAAAATGGATGTGCAAGCATTTCTTACACTTATACAGAACCAACTATTTTTTTTGAACTGGCATATGACACTGCAAAACTTGCCAATGAAAATAACATAAAAAATGTGTTCGTTACAAATGGTTTTATGACCAAAGAATGTATCCAAATGATAAAGCCGTATCTTGATGCTGCAAATATAGATTTGAAAAGCTTTTCTGAGGAATTTTATAGAGATAAGCTTGGAGGCAAGCTAAAACCTGTCCTTGATAATATAAAGTATATGCATGAGCTGGACATATGGATTGAAGTTACAACTCTTCTAATTCCGGGAATGAATGACTCTGAAGAGGAGATACAGGGGATCTCCGGATTTCTAGCTGGCATAAGTGATACAATTCCGTGGCACATTCAGTGCTTATTATCCTCAATATAAGGCTAAAATGCCTCCTACAGAAGTCGATAGCATTGCAAAGGCTGCTGAAATTGGTAAAAAGGCAGGGCTAAAATATGTATACGGGGGAAATATTCCTGGTGGAGAGCTTGAAAACACCATATGTTTTAACTGCGGAGATTTACTTATTAAAAGATTTGGTTTTACAGTCGGAGAAAATAAAATAAAAAATAACTCTTGCATTAAATGTGGTTCAAAAATCGATGGTGTTTTTGATGAAAATTTAGGTTATTAACTTTTATTTTTTTTTGTTCTATAATAAGGTTTCTTGCAATGGGCTGCTTTATAATAGTGGCATGATTGTGGCGGCATAGCCAAGTGGTAAGGCAGAGGTCTGCAAAACCTTTATCCCCGGTTCAAATCCGGGTGCCGCCTCCATTTCTTGATACATTTATATATTAAAGTATCTAAATAATAATTTAAATATTATAAATGATTCGAATCCTCTCTCACCAGTCTGTTTTATCCATTAAGAGAATTTAATTCCTGAACAGTCTAATAGAGTTAAATTAAATTCAATTATTGCCACAGGATTCTAAAGTATTTTCTTTAAGAATGGTATTCTTTTTATAAGACTTCCTATTAAAAAGTTTAAAGGTACTCCAATTATAGCTACGATCAGGAATTTAATTAAGGGATGAAATTCAAGCGTTCTTATTAAATAGGATAACGGAACAATTATAAGTGGATGAACTATAAAAACTGTATATGCGCTCTCTGAAAGTGTTTTAAAAAATTTACTTTGAAAATTTAGCCTTTCTCTGAAAAAATAAATAATACTTATGGAAATACTCACACATATAATCGATTCCCATAATGAATAAAGAAATGCCTGCCAGTGAAATCCTCCGGCCAGTAATGTGATATTAGCACCTTCAAAAGCTCCGCTAAAAAATATAATTAAAGGCCAAAGAAGAATGGTAATTATTAATATTGTAAACCAAAATATTGCTTTTTTATAAGTTATCTTTTCGAACCAGTTATTAATGTATGCAAAAATGCCAAATATAAATAGAAAAATATATTGAGGGAATGGTTGCAGACTTATGATTCCACTTCCAATAGGAAACCATATTCTTGGAATAAAAATGGCTATAGCAATTAGTAGAATAAATATAAATAATTTGTAATTTTGTGGAAACTTTACATCTTTGCTTATTATAATTCTGTTATTCTTAGCTATTTTTTTAATGATCTCTATTGCAGCAACAAAAACTAAAGTAAATGTAAATAAAGTCGCAACGAACCATAAGGGGCCTGCCTCAATGACGACATTTTTAATTATGTAGTTGTAATAAAAATAAAAAAAATTAACTTTTTCTCCTGCAATAAAAAATGTCTGGATATAAAGAAGGAAAGGCCCGATAACAATAATATAAAAAAGCAAGGGTATGGCAAGTCTTTTAAATCTTTCCTTGATATAAGCACTTGTTGTTTTTTTAATATAGGAAGGAATAATAAAATATGCAGAAATCATAAAAAATAATCCCATAAAAAAAGCCAGGCAAAATGAAACAAAAAATCCCAGCACATAGGTTGATGGTAAACCTGATCTTTCATTATAATACCAACCTCCCACAGGACCATATGTTAAAGAAATGTGAACGAGGATAACCAGGGTTACAAGCAGGATTCTGATATTATCAATATACAATAGTCTGGTAGATGTGCTTTTCATTTTTATTTGTATCCTTATTGTTTTTTTAATATAACATTATTGTCAATTGAAACTGTTTTGAAAAAAATAATAGTTTTTAAGCTGCTAAACTGTTTTATTATATTAAAAAAAATGTTTAATAATATTTAGCGGCAATGCTTATTCTATAATAACAACTGAAAATTAATAAAAAAATATTGAAGAATTATGTTAAAATTTTTTTTATCGAAATTATAATAGCATATTTAGTTATTTACTAATAATAAGATTTTCTCGGTTTATAATATTTTATTATAGCTATTTGATTTTCAAATATAATTTATTATTGACTCTCATTAGCTAAGTTTATGTTAGTAAAGCTTTTTTCGCAAAAAAATGACAATAAATCTATTGTAATAATATTTAGTTCTATTGCAATATTACTTTTCTCAGTTAATTTCAGATTATTGAATGAGACTGTTGATGCCTTTATTTTATACCTAATGCTCCCATTATTCGTCGTGCAGTTTCTACTTAAAAAGGAATGGAGAAATTTCGGTTTCAGTTTAGGAGAGTGGAAGATAGGTTTACTTTTAAGTACAGTGGCTAGTCTGATTGCTATTATAATCATTTATTTTTCAGTAAAATACTCTAACCCAGTAGCTGAATATTACTCCGGTACAGATTTTAAATTAGAATTAGTTTTAGAAACAATAATATATATGTTTGCATGGGAGTTTTTTTTTCGGGGGTTTCTTTTATTTGGTTTACAAGAATATGTTGGATTTAATAAAGCGAATATTATTCAAACTCTATTATTTTTTATAGTACACTGGAACAAACCTCCTGTAGAATTTTATTCAACCCTTATTACAGGTATGATATTTGGATATATTGCACTAAGAAGTAAATCGTTCTGGCCAATTGTGGTCATACACACAGTCATCTATATTTCTGTTATTTATATTGTAAATATTTAATTTTTTACTCTTAAATAATAAAAAGCCATCAATTGCAACTTTGGAATTTTTTAAAATCAAAATTTGTTGGGGTAAACTTACCAAATCCAGAATTCCAAAATAATATTTTATTTCTTACAGGATTTTTAATTTTATATTTAAATATCTGCTACAATATCTCTTAAAAAGATAAAAATATTAATTATCAAAAGAGCTATATTGAGAAAAACAAAAATTATTTGCACAATAGGTCCCTCAAGTGAATCTTATGAGGCAATTGAAAATTTAATTTTTAACGGGATGGATATAGCCAGGATAAATACTTCCCATTGCAGCAAAGAAGAGGCTAAAAAAAAGATTGAAAATATCAGGGCTATTTCCATGAAACGTAAGACAAATACCGCGGTAATACTTGATCTCCAGGGTCCAAAAATCAGAGTCGGCAGACTTGTTAAAGACATTATTCTCGAGGATGGTCAGCAGATTATTTTAACGATCCGCGACATTTTTTCAACTGCAAATAAAAAAAATAACATCAACTCAAATTCAAGTCTTTCCAAGGAAGTAATCCCGGTAATAAAGGTAAATTATGATAAATTTTTAGACGACATAAGAGAAAACTGTATAATTTTTATTGACGATGGATTGCTCGAATTCAGAATTCAAAAAATTAATAAATTGGATGGATATGCCGACGCAGTTGTTATAAGGGGAGGACTGTTGAGCTCCAATAAGGGAATAAATCTTCCTGGCCTGTCAGTGAGCGTGAATTCTGTCACCGAAAAAGATATGGATTTTTTAAATTTTGGTATAGAAGTGGGTGTTGATTTCATCGCACAATCTTTTGTAAGAGATGCTGAAGACATTAAAAAAATAAAATCCATTATAAAAGAAAAAAACAGTCATGTAATGGTTATAGCAAAAATTGAGAAGCATGAAGCTGTTTCGAACTTTGACAGCATATTAAAGCAAGCAGATGCTATTATGGTAGCAAGAGGGGATTTGGGGATTGAGGTTCCACAGGAAGATGTACCCAATATACAGAAAGAGATAATTAAAAAGGCAAACATGGTTGGGAAACCAGTAATAACAGCAACCCAGATGCTGGATTCGATGATTAGAAACCCCAGGCCTACAAGGGCAGAAGTAAGTGATGTTGCAAATGCAATTCTTGACGGTTCAGATGCCGTAATGCTGTCAGGGGAAACTGCTGCCGGAGGCTATCCTGTTGAAGCTCTTAAAACTATGGTCAGAATAATAAATAAGACTGAAGAAACCCTTGATTACAATGAAATTATGCAGAAAAAGTTTGCTGTTAAACAGCATACGATAACAGAAGCAATAAGCTTTGCTGCCTGTGAAATTGCAAGCGTGCTTGGTGCAAAGGCTATTATAACATCCACTCAATCAGGCAGTACGGCAAGACAGGTTTCCAAAAGCAGGCCTGAAAGTATAATAATTGGTACAAGCCCTCATGAATGGGTCATAGGACAGCTTATGATTACCTGGGGTGTAATTCCTGCAAAAACAAAATTTTTTGGCAGTGTTGATAAATTGATTGGCGAGGCTGTTTCTGTTTCCAAAAAACTTGGTTATATCAAGAAAGGAGATATAGTGGTTATAACAGGTGGTATTTTTATGAACAAGCCAGGCAGCACCAATTTTATAAACGTAAAGGAAATCGAATAAAAACCAAATAGCTTTAAATTTATTGGATAATCCACAGAATCAATAACCTATAGATAAAATAAGTGACCCGAAAATAATTAAAATAAAACTTCACAATTTATGTAAAAGGAATATAATACATTATTTATGATTATAATCAGGTATTTTGGATTAATAATTAGAGGACGATTTTAAATGGAAAATTCAGACTATTTTTCACTCGAAACTGAGAAAAT
>JAMCVO010000323.1:4634-7553 GCA_023475715.1 Actinomycetota bacterium | reverse complement strand
TGAAGTATGTTTTTAAAGAGCCTGCAGCTTAAAAATTTCAGAAATTACAGTGATACAAAGCTTGAGTTTGGCAAAAATACTGTTTTGATTGTCGGAGACAACGGACAGGGTAAGACCAACCTTCTGGAATCCATCCATTACGTATCATGCGGAAAATCCCACAGGACAAATAACCAGGATGAGCTGATCGGATGGGGAAGCGAATATTCTCTGATAAGGGCAGAAATGGACGGCCGCCTGATAGAGCTTGAGCTAGATCCCGGCAATAAAAACAAGATCAGAATCGACAAGGCACCTTACAGGAAGAAGTCTGACTTTGTTTCAATCCTGCCCTCCGTAATATTTTCACCTGATGACCTTGTCATTGTAAAAGGCAGCCCTTCGGCAAGGAGGAATTTTCTGGATGATATCCTTGAGAAGATATATCCGGATTACAGTGCCTTAAGGCTTCAATATCAGAAAATCTTAAACCAGAGAAACAGCCTGATAAAAAGTATAAATAGCAGCGGCCAATTTAAGGATAACCTTACAGTCGAGGTCTGGGATGAAAACCTGGCAAAATACGGAAGCGAGATCATCTCAAGGCGGGTTGATTTGCTGACCGGATTAAAAACAGGATTTCCGGATATGATAAAACATTTTTTCCCTCAATCAGGTGCTGATCTTTTCTATGTACTGAGCTGGGACAGGAATCTGTCGGATGCAAATCCCGGAAGCGGTGCCGGTGATATGGGCACTGCTGATAAGGATGACGGAAACGATGCCTCTGTTGAGGACAAACTGCTTTTGGATAAAAAAACAATAAAAGAATTGTTCAGGTTAAAGCTCAAAGAAAATTTCAGAAGGGAGCTGGCCTATAAGACAACCGTAACGGGACCTCACAGGGATGATTTTATGATAATCTTAAACGGCAGGGATATCAGGTCTTTCGGTTCACAGGGCCAGCAAAGGATTGCTGCAGTCTGCCTTAAATTTTGTGAGCTTGAAATCCTTAAGGAAAGACTCAAAAAATATCCGGTTCTTCTCCTTGATGATGTTCTTTCCGAGCTTGACCAGGAAAGGGAAAACCAGGTTTTAAATCTGATCGGCGGCAGGTTCCAGACATTTATTACGACCAGCAACATAAATTATATAAACCATATAAGCGGTATCGAAAATACTCATATCCAGAAATTTTTTGTCAAAGATAACGGCATTTCTTCAATAAGCGGCAGCCTGGCATAACCAAAAAAGAGGAAATCTTATGATTAGAAAGTCTTAAATGAAAATTGAACTTGTAAACATACATTTCTGGATCCTTCACATAATCTTTACTGTGAGTATTATTGCAGGATTTTTATACAGGATTTCAATCGTACTTCAGGGCTCCGTTGTTGAATTTGGTTACATAAGCCCCGGCAGGATGAACAGATGGGGAAAGTTTGGTTATTTTAATTCCAAATTTTTCAGGACTCTTTTTTCAAGGCAGTCAGGTACTATAATGCGGGCAATTTTTTCCGACAGTATTGTGCACAAAAAACTTTTCAGGGAAAACAGGCTGAAATGGGTTGCCCATACCTGTGTTTTCTGGGGAGTTCTTGCACTTTTTGTTTTATCATTGTTATCGGGTATTGCCGTTGATGCCGCACCGGCTTTCGGCTATAATGTCGGGACTTCGGCATTTCTTGATGGCCTTGCAAATAAGGATCATGCAGTGACTGCGCTGCTGAATGAGATTTTAAATACTGTGATATTTATTGGCATTATAATTGCCCTTGTAAGAGGATTTGCCTCAAAGAGAAAAATCGGCATGATGATGTTTCAGGATATCTTTCTGATAATTTTTATTCTTATTATCCTTGTCAGCGGCTGGTTTACTGAATCGCTGAGATATATCATTGAAAGAACACCGGAGAATATTGCAAGGCTCGGATATGGAGGATTTTATCTGGGGCGGCTGCTCAGCGGCATTTTTTATGCAGCACCGGAAAATGCATGGATTGCCGGTTACAAGGTTTCCTGGCACGTGCATGTAAGCGTGATCTGGCTGGCTTTTATTTATCTGCCGTTTAGCAAGTTTGCACATGCGCTTTTCAGCCCGGTCGCCAGTGTCATAAATGTGATGGAAAAGAAAAAGACAAAAAATGAATATAGATAAATACACCGTAAAACAGCTTTTAAATATTGAGGCATGTACCAGATGCGGAAGATGCACAGAGACATGCTCTGCATACAGTGCAGATAAGGACCTTGATATTTCGCCTGCAAAAAAAATAGAGCTTTTGAAAAAAAGAATAAGAAGCAGATCATTTTTGGGAAAAATCCGGGGGATGAGGGCATTTACAGAAAAGGAAATTATGACTTTGGCAAAAGCTGCCTATGAGTGTACCCTCTGCTCCCGGTGTGAGACAGACTGCCCTGTAAATATTGATTTAAAGAGTCTCTGGATTTCCCTGCGCGCAGATCTTGCTGCTGAGGGCAGAAATCCCGAGGTGCTTATGGCATTGAAAGACAGATTAAAATCATCACATAACATCTCATTTGACACAAACCGGGAAAGGATTGAGTGGATTGACAATTCTTTTAATTTTCCCGAAAAAAGATATGTCAGGACAAAAGCTGCTGTGGCTTATTTTGTCGGATGCGTGTCATCATTTTTGCCGGGAGTGTTTAAGATACCGCGCTCTGTTATCCGGATTTTTAATATTGCAAAGGTCGATTTTACCCTGCTTGGCAATGAGGAATGGTGCTGCGGATTTCCGCTCCTTTCCTCAGGTTATAAAAATGAATTTGCAGAGTTTGCAGGGCATAACATTGAAAAAGTAAACAATACAGGGGCCGGCTGTCTCGTAACATCATGTCCTTCATGCTATCATATGTGGGCACATATTTATAAGGAGCTGCATCCTGCCGTAATGATGAATTTTAAGATAATGCACA
>JAMCVO010000323.1:0-4624 GCA_023475715.1 Actinomycetota bacterium | reverse complement strand
CACTTATCATGATCCCTGCGACCTGGGAAGAAACTCAGGCATATTTGAGGAGCCAAGAAAGCTTATCGGGATGATTCCGGGTGCAAGACTTGTTGAACTTGAAAACACTAAAGAATATTCTATATGCTGCGGCGGCGGAGGAAACCTTGAGGCAACAGACAGCAAACTTGCCGAAAACATCGGTAAGATAAAAGCCGGGGAGATCATAAAAACAGAAGCAGATATTGCAGTGACTGCATGCCCGCAGTGTGTAAGGACAATTGCCCGGGCACTTAAAAAGGAAAACTCAAAGGTCAAGGTAATGGATATTTCGGAACTGGTTTTAATGTCTTTAGCTGCAAAGCCCGATATAGATCCGGGGAATATCTAAACCCTGAATTGCTCATTTAGTATTGCCGGTTATATTTACACCGGTTGGTTTTAGATAGGTTGGTCGAAGGTATCTTAATGTCAGATAAAAATAAAAAAGATTTTTCAAAAACAGGGGAAGATATAGGAACAATTTTACAGGGGTTTTTCCTGGGAACAGACTTTCCTGCCAAGCTTAAAAAATACAGCATATTTAACCATTGGCCTGAAATAGTCGGAAAAGAAATAGGGGAAAAGACAAAACCCCAGAAAATATTCAAAGGGATACTCTATATCACAGTTACAAGCCCGACATGGGCAAATGAACTGAGCCTTATGTCAAGGCAGCTTATTGAAAAGATAAACAAATTTGCAGGCTCCCAGATCATAAAAGAACTGCGCTTCAAACTGTAAAAAATATATTTTTCATCAACTGTTAAACTACAGTATAAGAACTACCCGGATGCATTAAGAAAGAAAATCATGGATGAGGTGTTATTGCTATAATAGTAATCTGATTCTTGTCCGGGCCATAGCACCAAAAGATCCTGTAAGCTGCAGGGGTAGATTGTTCTGCGTAAGCTTCGAATACTTTTTCTCCTGCGGGTCCTTTTAAACTGATAAATTCATGTGTTTTAAGACTTTTATATTTTGGATCAGATGATAAAAAATTTATAGTTTTTTTAACAGCATTATATCTTTTAATAAGACTTTTATTTGTTTTGAGCTTGTTTAACTGTTCTCTTGTCTGATCTGTAAGAAATATTTCAAACAAGCCCTGCTCCTATAATTCATTAAGATCAAGCTTGGATATTTTTCCTTCAGAGAAATCTTTTAAGCCTTTTTGGACATTTTCAAAGGCTTTCTTATTTTGGAAAAGCCAAATTTCTGAAGCCGGAATTTCAACAACAGGCTTAAGCAGTATTTCACCCCTAATATTCTTATATAATCGAATTCTGTTAAACCCGGATGCAAGTTCTCCAATGGTAAGTCTGTTTCGGCTGTCAATGGTTCTTGTGTCTATTTCCTGGAACTCGTCATTTATCTGGATAAAATTATTCTGATTATTTTGCATAATAAAAACACTTCTAAATTATATTTATCATAAAAATAGCACAAAACCCATTATGGGTCAATGGGAAAGAATCAACCTTAGAGTCAAGTTGGGACAAAAAATGGTTATGGAGGATTTTAACTGCAAGTAAACTAGAATTAAAAAGATCTTACTCAAAGAAGTATTTTTAATCAATAAACTGAAATTCGTTTAAAATTAATTCTATTTTTTTTCACCTTGCCGGGTAGCGTAATAAGATATTAAAGATTCATTAATTAAAAAAAATTAATCTATTTTTCTAAACTTTTTAGTTTTCTATCTCGTTTGATTCTCCATGCACTAATAAATGACTCCCCTACAATAATAGTGACTATTACTATAATATACGCACCGAACTTAAACCAAATATAATTATTAATACTAAAATATAAATATAAGATAAGCGAACAGAAAAATAAAAATATCATAATGATACATCTTAACAAAATCGGATTCTTAAGGTAGTAATCACTTACGGTAAAGAGAGCGTCTCTTTCTTTTTCTGATAATTCTTTATTTTTTAAAATTTCATCTTTAGTCATAATATAGACATTAGAATTAACGATATGTCCACCAATTGTATCAAATAATCTAAGCGCTAATGTAGCGATTATATAGACCCTAAAATCTGATATAAAAATACCACCTAGAGCAACTCCAAAAAATATTGAAAGGAAAAAAGATACCAAAACGATTTTATAATCTATATTTGGCATTTCTGCTTTATGTAAGTGTTGATCTAATAAGTCCACTTCTTTTATGACAGTAGCCATATAAATACCATACCAAATAATTGTTCCAACACCTACCAACGCAATTAGAACACCTTCAGTAATGTTCGTTTTAAAAATATCAACAATATTTTCTCGTCCAGCTAGGAACAAACCAATAGAAACAGCAAGAAATCCAAAACCTGCAATATACGAATTTAATCTTCTGCGAAGTTTAACTTTATTTGTATTATCTATTATATTATTCATATTTAAAAAATATATTAAAGTACACCTATTCTACCACTACTTTATTTATTATAAAAATCAAACTTTAACTTTAATTTATCTATATAAATTATTTATTGGGCTAACTCTGGGGTTCACCCCAAACATTGTAAATATTAATTTGTCTCTTAAGCTATATTTTTTAAATTTAGTATAGACATTGTGTTCAGTTGCAACTAGGAATTTTAACTTTCTTTCTTGGTTGTCTAATTAATATTGCAGGATTTACCTTTATATAACCGGAATTATGAAGAAATCTGAAAAAGTAATGTAATATATTTATTTTATTGGCAATTGATGATGAAGTGTAACTATAAGTTTGTCTTATATAATTTAAGTAGTCCCTTAAATGATTCTGGCTAATCTCATTAATATCATTCAAAGACAGGTATCCAAATAACCTTTCTAAATCAGCTCTGTATTTATGAATTGTATTATTAGCAGCATCTTTTTCATTTTGAAGATAATTTAAGAAATATTCAATGTATTGGTTCACAGTAGGGAGCCTAATAGTATTTTGTAGTGTTATCAAGTATGGATTTGGTACAATTAAGAAAATTTAAGGTTAAACTCTTTTACAATAATGCTAAAAATGTAAAGCTAAAAAAGTTTTGGAAAAATAAGAAATTGGATAATCATTTATTAAATTCTTAGAACTTATATTTTATTTAAATCTAAATAACCTTAAACCATTGATAACTACAAATATTGTTAACCCAACATCTGCAACAATTGCAAGTGAAAGATTGCTTAACCCAACTAAAGCTAAAACCATGAAAATAAATTTGATAATTATTGCGCCAAAAATATTAAACCTTATAACATTGTTACTTTTTTTACCGAGACGTATTATAAAAGGAATGTTCAGTAAATTGTCATTCATTAAAGCTATATCAGAGTTTTCTATGGCTACATCAGAACCAACTGCACCCATAGAGATACCTACAGATGCTGTAGCTAAAGCCGGGGCATCATTTACACCATCTCCAAGCATAGCAACATAATTATATTCTTTTTTAAGATCATCAATTTCTTCAACCTTGTCTTGAGGCAGCAGGCCTGCTTTTACCTTTTCTATGCCCAGATTGTTTGCAATAAATTCTGCAGAAGCTTTATTATCACCTGTTAATATAACTGGCATAATTTCTAAATTCTTAATAGATTTAATTAATTGCTTTGATTCTTTTCTGATTTCATCAGTTATTGTGATAATACCTGTAACGGCATGGTTTTCACTCATTAAAATTGCAGTCTTTCCCTGTTTTTCAAATTGATTTATTCTATCAGCGATTTCCTTATCGACTTTAATATTTACCTGCTCTGTAATAAAACTTAGATTTCCAAGGAACTCTTTGCAACCGCATATTGTGCATGTTCCTGTAATACCCTTGCCTGTAATTGATTTAAAATAAGAATATTTATGAATATCTACCCCTTCCTGGTTAGCCTTATTTAAAATACTTTTGGCAATTGGATGCTCTGAAAAAGATTCAAGACCGGCAGCACATGCCAGTACATCTTTTCTGCTAAATCCGTTAAAAGTTATAATATCAGATACAACAGGTTCACCTTTTGTTAGGGTCTTTGTCTTATCAAGAGCAATGGCTTTAATCCTGCCCATCTCCTCAAGATATTTTCCACCTTTTATCAGCACACCATTTCTTGTCGCATTTCCAATTGCTGAAAATATTGTTACAGGTGTAGATATTACAAGAGCACATGGGCAGGATATTATAAGAAGTGTCAATGACTGAGTAAACCAGTAATTAAAAGACTGCTTAAAAACAAATACTGGAACAATAACAAGAAGTATTGCAATACCAAGAACAATTGGACTGTAAAATTTTGCAAATTTTTCTATAAATTTTTGTGAAGATGTTTTTTTCTCTGCAGCTTTATAGGTCAGTTCAATAATCTTTGAAAGTGTATTGTCTTTTGCTTTTTTTGTAACTTTTATCTCAAGATAACCATTTCCATTTTGTGTTCCTGCATAAACAGGACTGTTTATAAATTTACTTTTTGGGATAGGTTCACCTGTTATAGTAGATTCATCAACAATTGAATTTCCATAAGACACAATTCCATCCATTGGTATTATATCTCCGGGTTTTATAATTAAAATTTCCTCAATATTAATGTCTTCAATTGGAATATTATCATTTCTTCCTTTTCTGGTGCTGTCATA
>JAMCVO010000384.1:4783-7600 GCA_023475715.1 Actinomycetota bacterium | reverse complement strand
GCCAGCATTCTGGCAACATCTGCTCCCTTGGCAATTAAGTGGCCATGCCCTCTGTGCGTGGATGCAATAAAGTCCTTATCTGTAAGCGCACTGCACACACCTGTAGCTATGGCTTCCTGTCCTGGAAAAAGTTCTAAAAGAAGGACAAAAATTATTAGTTATAACCAGAAATACCATACTTACCCCACTTGCAAAAGATCTTATCAAAAAAGAAGGTATTAAATTAGATTATCAGGATGATGTTGATGCAGGCAGTTCTGAGAGCGTCCTTTCCGGTGTAGGCAAAGACAGTAATGATATCAGTAACTTGCCGCAAGAGCTTATACTGAAATTTTATACTCTTATGTTGAAAATAAGACTATTTGAAGAAGTAGTCAAAACTCTTAAGGAAAATAAGGTAATCCCCGGTGATTTTGTTCATTTATATCTTGGACAGGAAGCCATAGCTACAGGTGTGTGCAGTGCGCTTACAGATAAGGACTTTATTGCATCCACGCACAGAGGGCATGGCCACTTAATTGCCAAGGGAGCAGATGTTGCCAGAATGCTGGCAGAAATGCTTGGCAAAGTTGACGGCTATTGCAGAGGCAAAGGCGGATCCATGCATATAACTGATATAGGCATAGGCATACTTGGTGCAAATGGCATAGTAGGGGCCGGTCTTCCCATAGCTTGCGGCTCAGGCCTTACATCCCGCTTTGATGGCGATGATGCGGTTACGATAGCTTTTTTTGGAGATGGTGCGTCGAATCAGGGTACCTTTGGCGAAAGCCTAAATTTTGCCAAGATATTCTGCCTTCCGGTACTGTTTTTATGCGAAAACAATGGTTATGCCGTATCAACTCCTGCCTCTTATGGATGCAGCACTCCTCATATATACAAAAGGGCCGAAGGATATGCAATAGAGAGCCAGCTCATTAATGGAGATGATGTCTTTGAAGTATACAGGGTATGCAAGGCCCATGTAGAGCAGATGAGGCAAAATCCACACCCTGTGTTAATTGAAGCGCTAACTCATCGTCGTATCGGTCACTGGGTTGGGGACCCTCAAAATTATAGAAGCACAGCCGAAATTAGCCAACTTCCCAAATATGATCCACTAAAAATATTTTTGGCCAGTATTAAGGATAGGGCAGATATTACTAGCCAGATTTTAGAAAAGATAGCAGCAAGTGTGCAAAGTGAGATAAGGAATGCAGTAACATTTGCGGCCAGTTCGCCGTATCCGCCGGCCGAGGAAGCAACAAAATATTATTTAAAGGAGTAAGTCTTTTGAAAAGCATAACGCTTAGGCAGGCTATAAATGAAGCACTGGCCGAAGAAATGGCCAGAGACGGCAAAGTATTTCTTATGGGAGAAGATATTGCAACAGGGGGTGCCTATTCTGCAGTAACCGAAGGGCTGCCTCAAAAAGTTGGTGCAAACCGCATAATAAATACACCGATATCTGAATCCTGCTTTACCGGTGCAGCCCTTGGTGCAGCACTGAGAGGATATCGGCCGGTAATTGAATATATGCTTGGTGATTTTTATACGGTTGCAGCAGATCAGATAATAAACCAGATAGCAAAGGCACGTTATATGAGCGGTGGAAAAGTATATGTGCCCATAACATTTAGACTGCCCACCGGAGGATATATGTCGCAGGCTTCCCAGCATTCACAGAGCCCTGAAACCATATACATTCACACTCCAGGTATAAAAGTAGTATATCCATCAGGTGCATATAGTGCCAAAGGACTGCTAAAATCTGCAATAAGGGATGATAACCCGGTAGCATTTATGGAACCTAAGGTACTTTATGAGGTTAGCGAGGAAGTACCCGAAGAAGAATACCTAATAGCCATAGGAAAGTCAAATATCGTACAAAAGGGCAGCGATCTGACCCTTGTTGCATACGGTTACCAGGTAACTCAGGCAAAAAAAGCAATACAGGCCCTGCCGGATTATTCAATAGAATTAATTGATCTTTTAAGCCTTGATCCCCTGGATTTGGAAACGGTCCTGTCTTCAGTATCCAAGACATCAAGACTTCTTTTGGTGCAGGAAGATTACAGGCTTTGTTCGATATCTGAGCATATTGCATATGAGGTCTATACAAGTATGCAATTGAAATCAAAGATAGGCATAGTTTCAGCCAAATTTGCTCCGGTGCCATTTTCTCCTCCACTTGAGAAGTATTTGCTTCCACAGGTTGAAGATATTATAGAAGCTATTAAAAATTATTTTAAGTAAGTTAAGGTTACAGAAAGGAAATAAAGATGCAGAGCGCAATAGGACTTATTGAAACAAAGGGACTGGTAGGATCAATAGAAGCAGCCGATGCAATGGTAAAAGCAGCAAATGTGAACCTGCTTGGCCAGGAGAGAATTGGCGGAGGATATGTTACCGTAATTGTTGAAGGCGACGTCGGGGCAGTCAAAGCAGCAACAGAAGCAGGTGCGGCTGCAGCCAAAAGAGTAGGGGAACTTGTATCGGTGCATGTAATACCTCGTCCCCATGAAGAACTGGATAAGGTTTTACCTGATAAGAGAATGAAATAATTAAAGCTTACTGAAATTTTAGATTCTTAATACCAGCTTTTTCAATTCGTTTATAGGTTTGCCGCCGTAAAAAAAGATCTCAAACAGAGTTTTAAAAAGCGGAAGCTTGTCTATAATTTTTTTATCCAATGTTTTAAGCCAGGATTCGGCAAGTTCTAAAGCAACGTAACCTTCGCCATATTCACCAGCATCAGACATTTCCTTAAATGCTTTTTGCGGGTCAATTCCTCTACCTACAAGATCTCCGAGTTTTCGGTTTCTACCTGCTGCAGAT
>JAMCVO010000384.1:0-4773 GCA_023475715.1 Actinomycetota bacterium | reverse complement strand
TACATAAAGGTCACCTACACCTGCAAAATCAAAAACCGTATCCTTTTCGCCTCCGGCTCTTTCAACAATTTTAGAAATTTCTTTAACAGCCTGTGTAAAAAGCAGGGCAATAAAATTAAAATATAATCCAGCGCACTTCTCACTGAATAATCCGTCACAGATACCCGGAGCCATTGCGTATATGTTCTTAAAGGTTGAGGAAAGCTCTACTCCTACAACATCTTCTTTTGCAACTATCCTGTAATAATCTGTTTTCAGTTTTGGAATTATATCTTTTATTTTCTCATTAGTTATCCCATACATACTTACCGAGGGCATTTCATGAGCCAGATCCAGCGCCCTTACCGGCCCTCCGACAGTGGCCCACGCAAAATCCTGAGTACCGAACTTCTTGCCCAGCATATCAAGAGCAGCCTGTGTTGCTCTTACTATAGAACCATTATAACTGACAAGTCCTTTGGTCAGTTTAAAGAAGTATACGGGAGAAGTAAGATTGTCCAGAACCATATCAAATACTCTGACAAAACCTTCACTTGTTATTGCCATAAACAATATATCAATACCCGACAGTGCCTTGCCCAGGTCTTTGAAATACAGGGGTGTCACTAAAGACGGCAGAGCTTTCTTTAACTTGGGATGGTATCCGTTAAGGCTTGCCTCTACTATCTTATCATCCAGCCATGTGCCGCATAGATTTACTTCTATGTTGTTTGCAGACAGGGGAAATGTTATTGCGCTTCCCATGTACCCGGCCCCTATTACCGCCGCTCTGAGTGCCCTGGTTTTATTATGTTTTTTTATTTGTCCTGTCTTACTCTTACTATGCAGTTGTGCTTCACACATGTGGGCCTCCGGTGAAAAAATTCTCAGATAATTCTAAAATAATATCAAATTCTTTAAAAATTTGTTAAAAGATATATCATTAAAATATACCTTATGTCATATTTAATTTAAAGATTTGGCAAAAAAATTTTATTGAAGCAGAAATTAAAGAATTTACGTCTATGGATTTAGCAGAAATAAAAACTAAATATATATTTTAATTTTTTTAATAGTTTTATTTAATAAGTTTTACAGTGGTATTAATTTTTCACTAATTTTGTTAAACTCTTATTTTGCTAAACTCTATGAAAAATTGAACTTTAGCTGATTTTATTCTGATTATCGGGAGGTAAATTACAGGGTGGATTTTTATATTGGTTACGACATTGGAGCTATTAGCGTAAACCGGGTAGTTATAGACAGCAATAAAAATATAGTAGACGTTCTTCCATATTCAAGGCATTATGGCGAGCCTGTCAGGTTGGTTGCTAAAGATATTGAAACCCTGGCAAAAAGAGAAGATCCCGGCAAAATATCGGGGATTGCGTTTACCGGTTCAGGAGGTAAAATTCTGGCAAACTTGCTGGATGCTGATTTTATAAATGAAATTGAGGCAATAATAACTTCAATTAAATATTTTTACAGCGATATAAAAACTGTAATTGAAATCGGGGGTCAGGATTCAAAATTTATAGACCTTGTCGCCGGTGATTATGCGATGAATGAACTATGCGCTGCGGGCACCGGGTCATTTCTTGATCAGCAAGCATCCCGTTTTAATCTTACAATAGAAGAATTTGCAGAGCTTGCCTTAAAATCAAAAAACCCCTCGACAATAGCGGGAAGATGCAGTGTTTTTGCAAAGTCAGATATGATTCATCTGCAGCAGGAGGCTGCCAAGGACGAAGATATAGCACTGGGGTTGTGTTATGCCATGGCAAGAAGCTTCAAATCATGTATTGTCAAAGGTAAAAAATTCCAACCTCCGATAATCTTTTGCGGTGGAGTTTCTTTTAACAAAGCAATGGCTAAGGCCTTTGAAGATATATTGAAAGAAAAGGTAACAATTCCGGAGCATCGGGAATCTATCGGAGCTATGGGCGCAGCTTTAAGTTTAGCTTTGAAAAACCATAAACAACAAGTCAGTCTGGAAGAGTCAGACAGAGCTCTTAATGATTATCTGAAAAACTTTAAATATAAAAAGGAAACATTGAAACCTTTAATTCTGGAAAAGTCCAAACTTCCAACATCAATTGCACATGAATATGATTTCAAAGGTAAAAAAATTGATGCATTCATAGGCGTAGACGTGGGTTCCATCAGCACCAATGTAGTTGCCATAGACAGAGATAAGAAGCTTATTGCAAAGTGTTACCTTAGAACTGCAGGTCGCCCAATTGAAGCAGTAAGGCAAGGTATCGAAATCATAGGAAAGGAAATCGGCGATAGCATAAATGTAAAAGCTGTTGGAACAACAGGTTCAGGAAGATATTTAATAGGGGATCTGGTTGGTGCTGATACTATTATCAATGAAATAACTGCACAGGCAACTGCTGCGGCAAATATTGATAAAACCGTGGATACTATTTTTGAAATAGGCGGCCAGGATTCAAAATATATTTCGCTTGAAAAAGGTGTTGTGGTTGATTTTGAAATGAATAAGATTTGTGCAGCAGGCACAGGTTCATTTCTTGAGGAACAGGCTGAGAGGTTTGATATAAAAATTGAAGATTTTGGAGGCAGAGCTTTGAAAGCTGCTTCACCCTTGAATCTGGGCGAACGCTGTACAGTTTTTATGGAAACAAATGTTTATTCACATTACCAGAACGGTGCAGGAATTGAGGATATGGTAGCCGGGCTGGCATATTCTATCGCCATCAACTATATAAACAGGGTTGTAGGCAGGAAAAAAATCGGAAATAAAATCTTCTTCCAGGGTGCAGTAGCTTACAATAAGGCAGTCGTGGCTGCCTTTGAAAATTATCTTGGAAAAGAAATTATAGTTCCTGAAAATCATGAAGTGACCGGCGCCATAGGGACTGCGATAGCCACTCTTGAAAATGAAAGAGAAAAAACAAATTTCAGGGGTTTTAGCAATATTGCCAGCATCAAATATACCCAGAGCTCATTTGAATGTGGAAGCTGCCCCAACATGTGTGAAATAAAAAAAGTGACTTTTGAGGGCTCCAAACCACTGTTTTATGGCGGAAGATGTGAAAAATATGAAAAGGTGAAATCTTCAGGAAATGGTCTGGCCGATCTCTTTGCACAAAGAGAAGAATTGCTGCTAGGTGCTTATAAAAAACATGATAAAGAGCATGATAAAAAATCTGGCAAAGAACCTGATAAAGAACAAGCTTATGTCAAAAAAATTGGGATACCATTTACCATGCTGACATATGAATTTTATCCGTTCTGGGATGCTTTTTTCAGTGAACTCGGATTTGAAGTTGTGCTTTCTGACAAAACCAATAAAAAAATCATAAATGATGGCCTTGGGCTTGTAGTTGCTGAGACCTGTTTTCCAATGAAGGCGGTTCTCGGGCATATACAGAATCTTTTGGATAAACAGGTTGACTATATCTTTATCCCAAGCATCAGGGACATGCCCTGCAAGGATAACAAAATTGAAGGGGAGAGAACAGGAAGCTATCCATGCCCATTTGTTCAGGGGATGTCAACAATGATTAAGGCATCTATAAACATAGACAAAGATATGCTTATAGACCCGCTTATAAATTTCAGTTTCAAAGAATACCTGAAAGAAAATCAGTTAAAAAAATTGGCGGAGAGGCTGGGTAAAAAAGGTAAAATTATAAAAAGGGCAATAAGTCATGCTCAAATAGCCCAGCAAAAATTTTATAATTCAGTTGCCCAAAAAGGCATGGAAGCTTTAAGCAGGCTTGGACCGGATGAAATAGCTGCTGTTATAGTCAGCAGGCCATACAATAGCTGTGACAGCAGCATAAGCATGAATATTCCCGGGAAGCTCAGGGAAATAGGCATGCAGGCAATACCTCTTGATTATTTGCCGCTGGAAAATATTGACCTTTTTGAAAGATGGCCGAACATGTACTGGGAATTCGGTGATCGCATCATGAGTGCTGTTGAGATAATCAAGAAAGATAAAAGACTGTATCCGGTTTATATAACCAATTTCGGATGCGGTCCTGACTCTTTTATCATGCAGTATTTTGAAAGAGAAATGGACAGGCCATTTTTAAAAATTGAAGTTGATGAGCATACTGCGGGCGCAGGTGTCATAACAAGATGCGAGGCATTTTCAGATTCTTTGAAGAATATTAAAAACTTAAAGGAATTCCACAAGTTCAAATCCATGGGAAGCATCGATAAAATTGATCCGCCTTTCAAGCGAGAGGATAACAGGACAATTTATATTCCGTACATGGGAGATGGCGCTTATGCGATAAGTGCTGCTTTCAGATTTGCCGGAGTAAATGCTGAGGTGATGCAGTCTGATCATGAGACACTGGAGATTGGAAGAAGGCATACCCTTGGAAAGGAATGCTATCCATTCATAATTACTACCGGAGATATTTTAAAAACATTAAAACACAACGACTCCCAAAAAGCAGCATTTCTAATGCCTCTGACTCACGGACCCTGCTGGTTTGGGCAATACAATAAGATGCAGAAGATTATAATCAAAGAGCAGGGATATGATAATGTTCCCATAATAGCTCCCGGGGCACCGGAAAGCAGTCAGTTTTACAAAGAATATGATATGCAGGGCAGTAAAGGGACAAGACTTTTATCACGTGCAATGGCAGGAACTTTTGCGATTGACTATTTAAATAAATTTTTAAGGCACATCAGGCCGTTTGAGATAAATAAAGGAGAAACAGAGGGTATATATCAGGCGCATCTTAATAAGGTTTGCCAGATTATTGAAAATAAAGAAAACATAAACGCTTCCAATCTGGTTTCGCT